>JAZFSJ010000561.1:0-4021 GCA_036446115.1 Thermodesulfobacteriota bacterium
GAGGGGTCGGTGCTTCTGTGTGCACATAATTTCGTAAATCAAATGGTGCTTTGTAAGATCTTAGGAGTGAAGATTGCCCATTTCCGCCGTATACGTCAGACTCTGGCGGCAATGAATATCATCGAGCGAATTCAAGGTGTGTACTCTCTTACTTGTACCAATGATACCTGTCATCTCAAGGGAATCGATGTTAATCCTTAACAGGTTGTTGCCCAAATAAAAATTCCTTTGAGCGGTCTTTAAAACGTTTTGTGCTAATAAATCTTAGCGAAGCAGAAGATAAGCGATTTCAACTGTTTGAGCCTGAAGGGCGAGTTTTGAAATCGCCTGGAACGAGCTTTAGATTTATCAAAAAACGTTTTCAGGCAAGCGAAAAGGGATTGTTTATTGACTACGGACCATCAACGGTAGCCTATCTACTTACATTCTTTCCATTTAACAAACGCAGAACTTATGTCTCGAATAGAAGGTGTTCCTGCGAGCTGCATGATGCGCATCAGCTCGGCGCTAAGCAGATCCAAAACCTTTTTGACGCCATTTTCGCCGAATGTTGCCAGCCCCCAGAGATAGGGTCGTCCGATGCAAACGGCCTGGGCACCCAGTGCCAGTGCCTTGAAAATATCCGTACCCCGGCGAAATCCCCCATCGATCAGTACCGGAATCCGGCCATCAATAGCCTCAACCACCTCCGGAAGACACTCCAGGGTAGCGCGATTGCTCTCTTCCTGTCGTCCCCCATGATTAGAGACGATTAGTCCGTCCGCACCGTGCTTGACACACAATCGGGCATCTTCATGGGTGACGATCCCCTTAATTACCACTTTCATCTTTGTGTTGGACTTGAGCCAGTTAATAATCTCCCAGGTCAGGGAGGAGTCTCCTATGCGCAGCCTCCCTTTGAGGTTTGCCAGATTGCCTAATCGAGGTGGTTTCTTCATCTGTCTATGCGAACGATACCAGTTCTCGCGCTCACGATTACCCCGTACCGGTCCGTCCACTGTGAGTACCACCACATCAGCGCCGGCGGACTCGGCTCGCTGCAGCAACTGCTGTGTGGTGGTGCGATCGGGACTTGGGTAAAGCTGAAACCATAGGGGGCCCTGTCCGGCAGTGGCAATTTCTCCGACGCTGAAGCTGGAAAGCATGGCAGCAATAAAGAGGTGATTTCCGGATGCAGCCGCCCGGGCGGAAGCGAGTTCACCCTCTTGATGCAGCATCTGCTGCGCACCTACTGGTGCCAAAATGATCGGCGTCTTAATAGCACGGCCCAGGATGTTGACAGTGGTATCCACCGTACTGACATCAACCAGATGGCGGGCACGGATTTGCAGCAGATCAAAGGCCTCCCGGTTTGCTCGCACTGTCTTCAAATCATCCGCACCATCGGCGATGAAATGAAATACGTCCGGAGTGAGCTTGGTGCGGGCAACATCTTCGAACTGAAAGACATTAGTGGCATCGAAGAAATTTTCAAGAGGTGCTGTCTCACTGGGAAATGGCGTAATAGGGTCAGGTCTGGTTGCAGCCCTCTGTGTATCGGTGGAAGACACGTCCTTAGTGCCCGGTCTACTTGCCTGCATCGTCGAACATGAAAGTAGTCCCGCAGAGCCCACAAGGGGTGAGATTAGAAGGAAGCGGAGAAATTGCCTGCGGGCATGATTTAAGTAGCAGTCATCCCTTAACGGTTCTTGTTCTGATTTCATATATCCTCCGACGATGGTTGGGAGATTTATGGAAACTTGTTTTCAGATAGGATGATTATAGAAGCACGCCTCTTGTGAGTCAATAAAAAAGCGGCTGAAACCCGTTAGTCAGCACTCTTATCTGTGGATTTTCCTCCTTTATAGACACTATTAATAAATTTGATTCGTGATAAGAGATATGTTATATAAAAAAAACCCGATGATAGTGAGATTGAAGGGTGAGCATTCTCAATGGTTATTAATTCGTAAAAAAGGGAGCACCATGGAGAAAAAAACAATTATCAGTTTTAGTGTTTTATTTAGCTTAATCTGTGTGCTTTTGGTGTTTTCATTGATAGTTCCGGATCTCTGGATAAAATATCTTTCACACTGGTTAATTACCCCTGCTATCGCTCTGATTGCAACCTTGCTCATAGGCCTGGTGCTTATGGATAGGATCTTTGGGCTGGATAGTAAACTGGTGATCACTTTAGAGAAGCTCAAGCTAAAGATTGAAATTGGGAAACACCTGGTGGGGGCGTTTTTGATGGTTTGTATTGTTGCAGTTGTTCTGGAGTTGGTACAGTTCTTCCTTTCCAGTAGTAATACCAGTTGGTCAGATCCCCTGATAGCCATTGCAGGTTCAATTGCAGGAATTATCATACACATCATTGGCTCAAAACGGCTCATGAAAAGAGTAGAGTTTGAACTCGACCGCTGGGAATCTAATGTATTGTAAAACCTGAATGAGAGTACGGTGAGATGTTTTTTTAATAAGAGGAGAAAACAATGAATTCAGATGAACTCAAAGCCTTTATCAAAGAACAATGTGATGATCCCGCAATAGGCATTGGTGATGTTTCTGATCTTAGTCCGTCGCAAGTAGCGGAATTGAAAAAAACAAATGCTATCATGTCAAAATACTCTCCGATATTTGATGCGGAAACACCTGTTTTGCATCCCAGGGAATTTCTGGATGGTGCACAATCTGTGATTGTCCTTGGAGGCAATGCTTATTTTGGGAGACCGGAGCTTCCAGGTGATCCCCCTAAGGGAGAGATAATGAATTTTTTTGTCAACCAGGATTGTGTGGTGTACTCTTCAGATGTTGCAGATAAGATCACCACATTCCTCTCCGATCAGGGCTATCAAACAGCTGCCGTTGCCAATGGCCTCCCTCTCAAAATCATGTCTGCCCGTTCAGGATTAGGGACCTATGGAAAAAATGGGATTATTCAAGCACCGGGTAAAGGAAGCTGGCTTGCGCTTAATGTTATCGTTACCGATGCAAAGCTTGAACCTGATAAACCGCTGGAAGATGTATGCGGCAGTTGCAGTAAATGTCAGGAAGAATGCCCTACCCATGCCCTGGATACTCCCTACACCTGTGGTATTGAGAAATGCATTACCATGCATGCGATTTATAACCAGGTAGGGATCCCTGAGGATATCCAGAATAAAATGGGAACCCGTATTGCCCATTGCAATGCCTGTCTTGATGCATGTCCTAAGAATAAGAAGCTTACCCTGCAGACTGAGGTAAGCCTTCCGGAGGATCTGGTGTATCCTGAAATTGCTCCGCTGGTCAACATGACTGAAGAGGTGTTTCAGGAAAAATATGGCGGCAGCTTTCTGGAATTTGTGATGATGGACAAGAAATATCTGCAGCGCAATGCAGCCATCGCGTTAGGGAACTATGGTGATCCGGGTTATGCATCTTTGTTGTATCAGGCCCTTGAAACCCATCCTGAAGAGGTCGTCCGCAGTGCGGCAGCACGATCATTGGGGAAATTGAAGGATACGAAAGGTCTTGAGAAGTTTCTTTGCGACCCATCTCCTGTGGTTAAAGAGGCTGTAGCGTACGCCCTGGAAAACAGTTAGCATCCACTTAACCCCTGCCTGCCTTCAGATGGTAACCACTATGTGGTGTTCTTGCCTTGTGCTCAGGAACAGCATCTTTCCTTTTCCATTCTTGAAGATTCTAAAAAAAATCTTTTAAACAATTAAGCCCATGATATGATTTAATATATTCCCACAGATAACGTTTTCTATTTAAACTCAAATGTAGTGTCTTACAAAAAATGATTAAAAGCGTTTCAATAGTTATAAGTATCGCGTTAATATTTATACAAGGAGCAGAAGTTAAACAGCTATCGGAAGAATCCAGTGCAAGTAAGATTCTTGCCGTTGCTCAGGAAATGATTTCAGCCGTAAAAGAAGTAGATAGTATCATCTCTGAGACCGAGATAATATACTATAAAAAGGGAAAGGAAAATAAGCGCGACCGGCTCACATATTTTTATAGGCAAAATGGTCTTTCCCGTTTAAACTTTTCCCGT
>JAZFSJ010000562.1:0-7207 GCA_036446115.1 Thermodesulfobacteriota bacterium
TGCAAATATCATACCACAATATCTACAAGGTCACCTTTCAATCTGGAGATTGGATCCAATGATGCAAATACATGTTTTAACTAACTAATATTACAATCTCTTGTTATAAAAGAAAATAACTCCTTAGCATATCCTTAGCATATAATTACTTTCCCTTATTCTTGCTTATAAAAAACGACCATTTTCGCTCAATAACTATTAATTTTTTTAATAGCTTGATCTCAAATGGACTTTTCACGAAGTTGTCAAGTAAACTACCACCTGTGAAACGGGTAAAATAACCTGGCTGTGATCCCTGGCCGAGCTCGGGCAAGGCGGTCAAGCAGGAAGCATGCAAGTGCTAATGTTTCCTTTTGCGACCCCGTGCGAAGCACGGGTTTTTCAAAGCAAACAATCCTGAGGGTTTTCAGGTAAGGGCCATCAACAGAATAGCCCAGGAAGCAAATAATCCCAATAGTGCAAGAAGTGCCTGTTTTACGGTTGATCTCATCACTGCTCTCCCCTTATCTTCATAGAACTACCATCTCAGTAAAATATGTATTCTTTATCCCTTCCCTTATCAAACACTTATTGAGCCTGGTAGTAATCTCTTTCCTCAACTTCTCTTTACCCTGCGCACTTTTGACCTCTTTGGGAGATTTGCTGAGAACAAGATCAATAACCTCTTTTCTGAGTTCAGAAACTTTTTTATCTATCTCCTTCATAAAGCCCTTATCCATCAACTCAATGGCAACGGTCACTTTAACAAACCTTGTCTTGCTGGCACCGACATCTAAAGGCAAGAAAAACTTCATGTCATATACAGGCCCTGCTATCTCTTCCAGAGATTTCACTTCCCCGGTATCCGTAAAACTAAGGTTCGAACCCATAAGTAAAACAACTAATCCTGCAACCAGCATGAAGGCACTAGCTCCATAGAGCAACCATTTATTATTAAAGCGCTTTTGAAATTTGTTTAAGAACTCCTTCTTCCAGGTAATCCATTCCTCATCAGTCCTTCCACTCAGCTCTTTAGACGAAACTAAACCCGCCTCCTCTTCTTCTCCCCTTGCAGCAACAGCCCCTTCTTCCGTAGCTGGACCTTCCTCTGTTTCTTCCTCTGCGGTCTTTACTTCACCTCTCTCTTCTGCAACCTCACTTTCAGGCGCTGTTTTCTCATCGGCTACTACCGTTTCCTCTTCCCCTGATTCTTTTCCTTCCCTGCCTTCCTCCGTGGCGGCTTCTCCCTCTCCGGATTCACCCTTTTCTGCAGTTTCCTCTTCTGTCAGGCCTTCCGCCTCCGTTTTCTCTTCTGACTTTCCTTCAAAAACCCCCTTTTCTTCCTCCTCAACCTGGCTTTCCTTATCCTCCGGCTTCGCCTCACCGGCACCCTCTTTTGCCTGTGCCACTTCTTTCACGTCTACCTCACCTTCAGATTTATCCTCGGCAGTTGGTTCCTCTCCAGCGGATTCACCCACGTCACCCACTTCGGCTCCTCCTATTTCAGCCTCTTCCTTTTCACTGCTCTCTTCTTCAACAACTTCCTCTGTCCCGGCCTCAACCGCCTCTTCCGGAGCATCCTCTTTTTCAGGTTCTTCCTTTTCCGCAGTCTCCTCCTCAGCCGTCTCTTCTGCTTCTGCTTTTTCTTCTACCTTTTCCTCCACCACTTCCGTCCCTGCTTCTTCTGCCCTTTCTTCTTTCTCTCCCGGCTTAGCCTCACCAGCACTTTCTTCTACTTGTATCTCTTCTTTAGCATCCACCTCACCTTTATCCTCTTCTATCTGTGCCTCTTCTTTTGCAGCCATTTCACCCTTAGCCTCATCCTCAGTAGTTCCGGTAACTTTCTCCTCAGTTTCCTGAACACCTTGAGTTTCATCCTGACTAGGGTTACCGACAGCTTCAACGCCCTCCGGCGAATCATCAGGAGGGATGGGTTTAGCTTCTTCAGTCATAGTGCTCATCTCCCTTACTGGTATATCTACTTCCCCTTTTTATCCATTTAAACCAAGGAAAAAGCGGGATACTATTATAGTTTATCGGCTTCCTGCGCAGATTAATTAGGTTTTTTTATAATCCCAGCCGGTGATCATAAGAGAGGGTACTGATAGATGTTTTCTTCAATAAACTAAATGGTTTAACATTATAGGTCGGGGGGCGTAAGATATGGGGGTAACTTGAAATCTAAGGGGAAACTTGAAAGGTTGATAGTAATATGATGAAAGATACAAGACGGTGAGCAACTATTGTCTGATTTAAGCTGTCAAAACCTTCTTAACGGTGGCAAGGAGTTCCTTTAAATCTGCCGATTTAATAATGTAAGCCTCTGAGGCCCAGGTTTTCATGTCCTGTTTATATTCTCCGTACGCACTACAAAGGATTATAGGGACATCCCTCGATTTCTCCCTGATAATATTCATGGTTTCGATACCATCCATTCCTGGCAGCTGTATATCCAAAATTATGAGACCAGGCTGATGAAGATCATACTTTTTTATGGCCTCCCTTCCATCCGAGGCTTGTATAACCTCATAACCTAAATCTTCCAGCTCTTCCTTATAGAGCAATCTGATATTCTCTTCGTCCTCAACAATTAAAATTTTACTCATTCACCTTAACTTAAACGCCTCGGAGTTTTATAACATATTTAAATTATTATTCTTTTATCAACAATCTGTTTTTATCAACCATATGGAATGACTTGTCCCGTTAAATAGATTCTTCTTTTGAAAATCCAATTATAATGTTACTCAGGTCTTTTAAAAGTATGGGTGCTTAAAAGTTTTTATTTAACGGGGTAAAAACACTGGAATATTGGGTTTTAGGAATATGGGATAAGGTTGTATTGGTAAACCTTAAATCATGCTCCAGAAGGAGTGGGTAAGTCCTCCCGCATAAACTTTGCAGCATCCTCCGGTGTGGTGGGATTGATATAGAAACCCGACCCCCACTCAAAACCTGCAATCCGAGTCAATCTGGGAATGATCTCAAAATGCCAATGGTAATGATCATTTATCCTTTCACTCACCGGTGAAGTGTGTAAAATAAAATTATAGGGAGGATCCCCTAAAACCTTATTGAGCCTTTTTAACACATCCGAAAAAATTTCCGCTAAGGAGGCATAGTCTCCTTCAGGAGTTTCTTCAAAGGAAGAATTATGTCGCTGAGGGAGAATCCATGCCTCAAAAGGAAAGCGAGAAGCAAAAGGAGCTATAGCAAGGAAATCGTGATTTTCATTGATTATCCTGACACTCTGTTCTTTTTCCTGCCTTACAATATCGCAATAAATACATCGCTCCTTGTAATTGAAATATTCCCCGGCACCATTAAGCTCTTCCTTCAACCTCTTAGGCACCACTGGGAGCGCAATGATCTGAGAATGAGGATGGGCTAGAGAGGCGCCGGCAGCCTCTCCCTGATTTCTAAAGATAGAAATATATCTGAACCGCTTATCCTTACATAACTCCTTTATCCTATTCCGATAGGTAAGGAGGACTTTTTCAAAGTGTGATACAGATACAGATGAAAGAGTCTTATCATGATCGGGACATTCAATAATAACCTCGTGGGCTCCCACCCCGTTCATCTTGTCATAGATACCTTCACCCCTGCGATCAAGCTCACCCTCTATCCGTAAGGCTGGAAACTTATTAGAAACTACCCTCAAACTCCATCCCGGGGTATCGGGTAGGGAATCACTGGAACGATAGGCAAACACCTCCGGCGGCGTCTTGTCTTCATTGCCGGGACACAGGGGGCAAAAACCACCGGCCGATACCTTTTTATCAGCATGAAAACTCGAAGGTCTCTTTCCCCTTTCAGTTGAAATAATCACCCATCTGCCGACGATAGGATCCTTTCTTAATTCGGGCAATTTTCACTCCTTACTGCTTGAACCGCATTATCAATTTCTTTATTGTCAAGGTGTGAGGATTTAGCAAAAAATTTACCGGTGACGAATAGCGTGAGGATGAATGAAAACAGTTAATTGAGTTTGGCAGGTTTTTATCTTGGCTTTTTAAAAAGCAGGAATCTTTTGCTCGGGTAATAATCTTTTAATTGCTTACTAAAGAACCTAAGAGAGAATATTCTAAGGACCTCCGATCTTCTCCTTTTCCTCTGCATCAGTTTTACAATCGATACAAAGAGTTGTTACTGGCCTCGCCTCCAGCCTTTCCTCAGAGATTTCGTCTCCACACACTTCACAAATCCCAAAGGTGCCCTTTTCGATTCTCTCTAAGCCCTCTCTGATTTTGGCTATAAGCTTTCTCTCTCTGTCTCTTATTCTTAAAAGAAAATTTCTATCTGACTCTAAAGAAGCCCGGTCTGTGGGATCAGGGAATGTTTCCTCTTCATCACTCATATCCACAACCGTCTTCCCAGCATCGGTTAGTAGTCCTTCCATCTTCTTGGTTAAGAGATTTCTATAATAATCTATCTTTTCCTTTTCCATCAAAACATCTCAAAGCGTTTGATTTAGGGAAGCAACCTATCTGCAATATATTATACATTAATATATACGAACCAGGATAATTGTAAAGTAAAATTTTTGCAGCTCAAACCTGGTAGGTTCCACTTTTACCACCACTTTTCTTCACTAATTTCACCTGAGAAATCACCATACCCTTATCTACCGCCTTACACATATCATAGATGGTAAGTGCTGCTGTGCTCACGGCAACTAACGCCTCCATCTCCACTCCCGTTCTGCCTTTTACCCTCACCCTGGATTCAATCCCAATGGTACTCTCCTCCTTCCGTGGATGGAAAAGCACCTCAACATGGGTAATCTCAAGGGGGTGACACATGGGAATCAGACCACTCGTTCTCTTTGCCCCCATGATACCTGCTATTTTAGCAACTCCCAAAACATCCCCTTTGACGATCTCCTTATCCATGATCATCCGAAAAGTATCAGGTCTCATAGTAATGGCTCCTGATGCAATAGCCTCCCTCAATGTGATTTCCTTTTCACTCACATCTACCATCCTGGATCTGCCTTTTTTATCAATATGAGTTAACCTGTCCATATCAAACCTTCCTTAGACTATGTCATTTGATTACTTTAAGCTACCGATTAATACATTTAAATTTTAATTCCATTAAGGTACTTTAGTCAAGTAACAAATAATGATAACTTCGCAAAAAGTCCATCTGATGTGTTGCGCTTCATCCCCGCCCCGTTAAATTAACGGTTTCTCTATTCGCAGTTGTTAAATGATATACTCAGGAGTAGGTAGCACGGATAATCCTAATAACTTATTTAACGGGGTAAATCATTCCCTGGCTGAGCTCGGGCCATTCCGACGCACCTTTAGTACGCCTCATTCCCAAAGATTCGCGCGTTTTTCCGTGTTTCTGGTGTTTTTTGACTTAAGTCGTCTAATGGATGACTTTTTACGAGTTTACCAAATAATAGCAAATCGCAGTCTTTTATCTCTAATGCATATGAAAAAATACTTGCTTAAACAACCTTTTATTTGCTAGGTATTATGGATAATCATATATCATCGAGATTAACCAATCAGTACCCACATCTATGATAGCAAAAGTATTAAGCGGCAGTTTGCTCGGAATTGACGCTTACCTGGTAGAGGTAGAGGTAGATCTCTCTTTGGGATTGCCTGTTTTCTCTACCGTAGGTCTGCCGGATGGAGCGGTAAAGGAAAGTAAGGATCGGGTAAAATCTGCTATCAAGAATACTGGCTATGATTTTCCCTCCCAGAAAATCACCGTTAACCTTGCTCCGGCCGATATCAAAAAAGAAGGAGCCGCCTTTGACCTGCCAATTGCACTGGGTATCCTCACCGCATCAGACATCATTCCCCATAACAGCATTAAGGATTACCTCATAGTAGGCGAACTATCTTTAGACGGAAGAATTAAACCTATTCATGGGGGACTTTCTCTAGCTGTTTCCGCCCGTGACTCGAAATTGAAGGGCATCATTGTTCCTAAAGATAATGCACAGGAGACCGCTGTAGTTAAAGGGATAAAGGTGCTGGCAGTAGAACACCTTTCCCAAGTTGTCGATTTTTTTAACGGTATCCATGAAATACCACCCACAGAGGTTGACATAGAAAGTATCTTTAATACAGATTCGGCATATCCGGTAGACTTTAGTGAAGTCAAAGGACAGGAACATGCTAAAAGGGCGATCGAGGTGGCATCGGCAGGAGGACACAACCTTATAATGGTAGGGCCTCCCGGCGCCGGTAAAACCATGTTGGCAAAGCGTATCCCTACCATTCTTCCCGGTATGTCCTTCGAAGAAGCCATAGAAACAACTAAAGTCCACAGTGTGATGGGACTTTTAGAACCAAACAAAGCCCTTGTCACCCACAAACCCTTTCGTTCCCCTCATCATACCATCTCAGATGCCGGACTAATTGGAGGGGGAACCATTCCCAAACCAGGAGAAGTAAGCCTTTCCCATAACGGTGTTCTTTTTCTTGATGAACTGTCTGAATTCAAAAAAAATGCCCTGGAGGTCATGCGCCAGCCCTTGGAGGAGGGTAAAGTTACCATCTCCCGGGCACTAACCTCTTTAACCTACCCCGCCCAATTTATGCTGGTTGCCGCCATGAATCCCTGTCCCTGTGGTTTTTATTCCGATCCTCAGCAGGAATGCACCTGTACCCTTCCTCAAATCCAAAGGTACAAGGCCAAGATATCAGGACCTCTTCTTGATCGCATTGATATCCATGTGGAAGTCCCCCCTGTCCGTTTCCACGATCTCACTACGGAATGTGCAGGCGAGCCCTCAAATCAGATTAAAAAGAGGGTGGAAAAGGCACGTATTATCCAACAAGCAAGGTTTAAGGGGAAAAAAATCTACTGCAACGCCCAGATGTCCTCCCGCCACATCAAAAAATATTGCCAGATTGATGAATCTTCCCAAAGCCTTCTCAAACGCGCAATGGAGAAGCTGGGCTTAAGTGCCAGGGCCTATACCCGCATCATCAAGGTCTCCCGCACCATTGCAGACTTAGAGGGAGAAGAACAGATTCAACCCCACCACATCTCAGAGGCCATCCAATACCGAAGCCTCGATAGAACGCTTCTTTAAACCCAGATTTTGCAGTAGACGTCGTGGCGAGGCGTAGAAAACCGCAGCGAAACGAGCAGTTGGAGCGATTTGTAGCTTTCAGCTAGCCGGTATTTAAATTTGATATCACACTTCATGCCTTTCAGCTTTGCTTCAAGGCATTTTGCCGGTAGCGACGAAGGC
>JAZFSJ010000563.1:0-2231 GCA_036446115.1 Thermodesulfobacteriota bacterium
GCTACAAGTATGCTGATAGAATCTTTAGGGCCTGAGGTACATGTTGGAGAATTATGCAGGTTGACTACAAAATCTGGTGATAAACCTGTTTTGGCAGAGGTAGTTGGCTTTAAAGATAAGAAAACGTTATTAATGCCTATTGCTGATATGCATGGAATTAGTCCAAAGAGTGAAGTGGTTGCGACCGGTAAGCCGTTTAATATTAAACTTGGCATGTCTTTGAAAGGTCGAATACTTGACGGATTGGGCAATCCTATAGATAACAAAGGACCGGTTGATTATGACGAAATCAGGCCCTTACATAATGAGGCACCGGAACCGCTGAACAGGCCTCTGATAACTGAACCTATTAGTACGGGTATCAGGGCAATTGACAGCATTCTTACATGTGGTAAAGGCCAGAGGATGGGAATCTTTGCAGGTAGTGGAGTTGGAAAGAGTACTCTCCTGGGTGAGATTGCGAGATCTTCTACGGCAGATGTTAATGTCATTGCATTGATAGGAGAGCGTGGAAGAGAGGTTCGTGAATTTGTTGAGCATAACCTGGGAGAAGAAGGTTTAAAGAAATCGATTGTTGTTGTGGTAACTTCTGATAAGCCTGTTGTAGTAAGGTTAAAGGGCGCATTTGTTGCGACTACAATCGCTGAATATTTAAGAGATAAGGGTTTGAATGTAATGTTATTGGTAGATTCCATTACAAGGCTTGCCAATGCACAGCGTGAGCTGGGGCTTGCCATAGGAGAGCCTCCAACTACCAGGGGGTATACACCGTCAGTCTTCTCCATACTGCCAAAGTTGTTGGAGAGAACCGGTATAACACCTGAAGGCAGTATTACTGCAATGTATACCGTATTGGTTGAGGGTGATGATCTTAACGAACCAGTTTCAGATACAGTGAGGGGTATTCTGGACGGCCATATTATACTTTCCAGAAAGTTGGCGGCCCAGAATCACTTTCCGGCAATAGACATCCTTAACAGTGTAAGCAGATGTATGATTGATATTGTTTCGCCCGGACATTTGCAGGCAGCCCAAAGGCTGAGAACTACTTATGCGGTTTACAAAGAAGCAGAGGATATGATAAACGTTGGCGCTTACGTCGAAGGAAAGAATCACAATAGTGACTTTGCGATAAGCATGTATGATAAGGTTACAGAGTTTCTCAGACAAGGTGTTGATGAGCAGAGTAATCATGAAGAGGATATAGTTAGATTAGAGGAAATGATGAAGGATTATGGCGGAAAAGTCCAACAGGACAAGATTGCTGTGGGAGGCTTGAGTTAGCAAATTAATTAAAGAGGTCGAACAGAAGGGTTCTCGGATTTAACTTATTAGGAAATTGCTTAAGTGTAAAGTGAACTAAAGTGCAAAAATTCCATTTTAAACTGCAGCCACTGCTCAATAGAGAGCTTATTTATGAGAGTGAATGTGTAGGGAGAATGAGGGCTATACAGGATAAGTACCTGAAGGAAGAGGATAAATTAAAAAACCTGGGGAATCAAAAGATATTATGCCAGAACGATCTGAGCTCAAAGAAACAACATGATATTTCCCCTGTTGAATTAAGGGCGTATGAAGAATATTTCCTGAAACTTGATAGTGATTCTAATTCCAGCAACATCAAGATGCAGGAAATGACAAAGGAATATAGAACTGCTCAGGATGAACTGGTAAAGATAGTAAAAAAGAGAAAGGCATTAGAAAAACTCAGAGACAAGTGGGAAGAAGAGTATAAAGATTATCTGGAATCATTATCTAACAAAGAAATGGATGACATTGCGATGACAAAATTCGCTAATAAATTGGTGGCCAAAAATGAAAAAGATTAAAATTAAATTAGATATAAAAAAACATATTCCTTACATTTTATTCTTCATCGTTTTTTTCTCTGTATCATCTGTAGCAATGATAGTCTTAAAGAAGGGAATCGAAGAGAAGCTGGGAAAATACTATTCCGCTAAGTTGTTAGAGACAAGGGAGAAATATAGTCACTTAGAAGGAAGTGGGAATGCGATTAATGAGGAAAAAGAAGAAGAAAAAATGAAAGAAGCTGTCAGGATGATAAGGAAATTCTCACCTGATGAGATCAGAAAATACCAGAAGGAACTTCGCCAGAGAATAGATTTGTATGAGAAGAAGGTTGCACTACTTGATAAAAAAGAAAAGGAAATTGAAGCCTTTGAAACAGATGTAGAAGGTCGTAAGAGCGAAATAGCATCCATGAGAGAAGA
>JAZFSJ010000564.1:0-3393 GCA_036446115.1 Thermodesulfobacteriota bacterium
ACATTGCTAAGAGTGTCTTTTAGTTTTTTATCAAATTTGTCCACATCCTTTTGAAGACGTACAACCGATCAGAGACTGCATAAGATGGAAGGGCTGCAAGTAGGACCTGGAACGATGATAAAACTTCACCAGACTTACCCTGCGTTCGTTATTGAGTGTAAAGGAGCACATATTGCGCTGGATACCTCAGTCGCATCAAATATATGTGTATGGAAAACTCCCCAGCATGAGAAACCAACCGCTCATCTGCCTTCCAATGAAAAAAAGCACACCAATAACAGACTAAACAATCAAATTCGTTTAAGTTTCGGACGAAAGCAATCTGCCATGAAACCGCTTAATCAACTTTCAAGGTTTGACCCCTATTTGTGAATAAATATAATGAAAGAGACCATTAACCGCAAGAGGCACGCAATTGCCATTGTGGGCAACATGAATGTGGGGAAGTCCACCCTCTTTTCACGCATGTGCGGTAAAAGCGCAACAAGTGTCAACATAGCCGGTACCACGGTTTCGATTAATAGGGGACGTATAAAAGAGGCGGACATGGATGCGTTTGACACTCCCGGTATCTGCTCGATATTTTCTCCCAATGAGGATGAGAGAATATCCAGAGATGTCCTCCTGCCCCAGGAAGGTGAGCATGACATCCAGGGTGTCATTGTGGTAGCAGATGCAAAAAACATGAAACGTTCCATTGCCATTGTCATCCAGTATGCTGAGTATGGCCTGCCGATGCTCCTCGACGTGAATATGATTGATGAGGCTGCATCCCACGGCATCGAGATTGATTACGAAAAACTTTCTGAAGTATTGGGTATAGATGTCTGTACCTCTATTGCCAGTGATGGTATCGGGGTCCAGAGGATTATCTCAAAACTGGCGGGGATGCGAGTCAGTAAAAAACTGGTTAAGTATCCGGGTTGGGTCGAACAATTTCTGGAAATGGTTGAAAAGATGCTTAAATCCTCTGATGTTCCCCCCAGAGTGATCGGTCTCCTCCTGCTTGCCAGAGATAGTAGCATTATGGAATATGTGGAAAGAAACTTCGGTACGGGGATGCTGGAACAGCTCAAGGACCTTGCCGAGGAATACAGTAAAGAAGGACGGGTGGAGTGCAGTATTCTCTTAACAAATTTATATAATAAAAGGGCAGAACAGATTGTCAGAGAAATTCAAAAGGTGGAAACACCTTCGAAGAACCCGTACCTTGTCACCTTTGGAGACTGGTGCACAAAGCTGAGCACGGGCATACCCATCGCCATGGTCATACTATTGGCAATGTATCTTTTCATTGGGTCCTTCGGGGCAACCTTCCTGGTTGACACCATTAACGGAACCCTCTTTGAAGGCTTACTGATTCCCTGGGTCAACAAACTGGTAGAACCCATAAATAGTTCCTTCATACGGGATATGCTGATAGACCCGTCCTTTGGAGTGCTGCCAACAGGAGTCTTTTTGGCCCTGGGACTGGTGCTGCCGGTGATTTTCTGTTTTTACATCGCTTTCGGGTTCTTGCAGGACTCAGGATACCTTCCGCGCATATCACTCCTTCTCGACAAGGTGTTCCAGAAGATGGGCCTTAACGGGAAAGGCGTTGTTCCCCTCCTGATGGGATTTTCCTGTATCACTATGGCTATTCTTACTACGCGCATTCTAAACACAGAAAAGGAAAAAAATATTGCATCATTTCTTGTTTTTCTTGCCCTGCCCTGTGCCCCGCTTTTATCGGTGATGCTCATCATATTGAAGAAAATGCCTGTATCAGCATCTTTCACCGTATTTGGGTTAATCTTTTCGCAGCTACTTATAGCCGGATTCCTGGCTAACAAGGTGTTACCGGGTGTGCGATCCCCGCTTTTTTTAGAGATCCCGCCAATGAGGTTGCCTGATCCCCTTCAGGTGTTGAAAATGTCGGCGTCAAAAACCTACTTCTTCATGAAAGAAGCCTTGCCTGTCTTCATCTTTGCCTCAGCAGGCGTATTCCTTTTCCAGAGAGCGGGCGGACTTGAGATACTGGAGCGTGAGACCGGACCGCTGATCAGTAACCTAATGGGGCTTCCGGAAAAGTCTATTCAGGTGTTTATCAAGACCATGATTCGCAGAGAGTGCGGGGCCGCTGAACTGAAGCATCTTAGCGGCATGTACAGTAATCTCCAGCTGGTGGTGAACCTGGTGGTCATGACCTTTGTTGTGCCCTGCGTCAATGCAATTATTGTTCTCCTCAAGGAGCGTGGTCTCAGGGCGGCTGCTGCCATCCTGGTGGCCGTCATGATTTATGCTGCATTACTGGGGAGCATTGTGAACCATGCCTGCCGTTTCTTAGGAATTACCTTTGCTTAAAAGGAAATCGCACAAAATCCTCTGGATTTTCCACAATCGATTTTGTCTGTTCAATTTGCACTATTTTTGATAAGATACCTTTGTGATTGTTTATATGAAGGAGGTGTACCCATGCTGAATGAAAGGCATGAAGAAATCATGGAAGCCATCTGGAGTGCCGGCGAAAACAAGAACTATTCGATCGATGCCATCAGGAAGCGATGCATCGCTGACTTCACAGAGGCTGACCTTTTAGAGCTTGAACGGCAGGGCCTGATTGTGAGGAACGCTGACAAGATACTCTTTTCGAGTGAGGGAAAAATACTAGCTGAAAGAATTATGAGGAGGCACCGCTTGGGCGAGGTGCTGGTGTCAAGCATTCTTAAGCTCAAAAATTCCGAAATGGAAGAAATTGCCTGCAAGATAGAGCACGCCCTTCTCCCCGAAGTGGAGGAATCAATATGCACGCTGCTCGGACATCCGGAAATATGTCCGGACGGGAAACCTATTCCTAAAGGCAGTTGTTGCAAGAGTAACCTTAGAGTGATCAAAAACGTGGTAATCGGCCTGGATGAGCTCACACCCGGCGAGAGCGGTAAGATTATGTACATAAAACCAGGCTGCCATTCGACACTGCATCAGCTCATGTCCTTCGGGCTGCAGCCGGGCGTGGTGATTACCGTACATCGAGTGAACCCTGCGTTTTGTATAAAATTTGAAAACACCGAACTTGCCCTGGATGAAGAAATAGTCCGAAGTATCTTTGTCTGGAAGATAAACGGTGCGGGATAATTCTCAGGGCATAAAACTTTTTAGATGAGAATCGCTTTATAGGAGTAAAAAAATGGATATTATGGAAGTGATTAAATCAAGAAGAAGTATCAGGGTTTTTAATGATAGAGTCCCCCCCAGGGAGGTTATTGAGAAATGTATAGAGGCTGCTGCCTGGGCGCCCAATCCTACCAATCAGCAGCCCTGGGAGTTCATAGTTGCAGCCGGTGAGGAGCTAAAGAAGATTTCAGAGGTTATTATAAAAACGTTTCCTCAACGGATGAAAGAGATTGATCCATA
>JAZFSJ010000565.1:0-2207 GCA_036446115.1 Thermodesulfobacteriota bacterium
TGAAAGTATCGATGCAATACACTTAGGAACCTGCCTTATAGATAATTGCCCGCATAAGGATGAAATCCTTCAAAAGGTAAAAGCGAAAGCTGGCGTAGAGGTAATTGAAGGCTCCCATCCATATCGAGCTAAACAAGTATTAGGCAATTAAGCCCATTGAAGCAGATAATAAAAATACCAAAGATAGGAGGATTAAAATGGGTGGTCACATAGGAGCTCCAGGTGGAGATTTTTCGAAGTTTTCGGGTATTGCGTTTGGAAATGAGGCTGTTTGCAGAAAATGTATGACACATGAGGAAACAATCAATTCAATTAGGGGCTTTACTGATAAACTGTCCGATGATGAAGTTGCCTCAAAAGAATACACTTGCAGCCGGTGCAATAACCAAATCGTCCCCTTCAAAGGTTAGCCTTGACCTAGAATATGAAGGGAAGGCTGGACGAATTTACGCCTTGAATGGGCGATAACTCAACCGAACGGAAAAGGCAGAGTCTTTAACCTGCAAGGGTACAATAAAAATTGTAGCGTGGCAGCTACGAAAGGGGGCCATATGAAAAAACTGGCCTATATTCTCTTTGTTTTTATTATCAGCGCATCGTTTGCTTATGCAGGTAGCGTGTGGGTTAAGGGGTATAAAAAAAAGAACGGGACCTATCCTCATTATTGTTCAACGCCGATTAAGTCCCGGGCTGACAATTACAGCTATCCGGGTGTCTACCAACCGTCGAAACGGAAAAACATTTATAATGTTTATGACTGACACTTGCTGCCACGCTACAACCATCTGACTTCAGACATTACCGCCGGGACCGCACAAGATTGACATCTTAAAGAGTTTCTGCCTTTTTCGTTTTAACCCCATATATTGAAATTCCTTAAATCTGCTGAATATGATGATTACTGTCTTCCATCCTGCATAAAATGAAGCCCAAAATATTTGCGATTGCCTTACCCAATCTTCAATGATATTAATCTGATGTTGCCTATCAATACAGGCAAGCAATCTTCTATGCAGGCTGCCCTAGCGGTAAAAACTTATCTTATGTGAACAAGGAGATTAATGATGCGTATACTCTGGACTAGCCCCCACTGCCGATCAGATTGGCTGGATCGTTTAGGTGAGGAATCTCAGGGCGGTCAGAGCGTCGTGATGAATAAACTGCCCCATGCACTTACTCGGACCAACCCTGACATTACTATAGATATTTTTACACGTCTGCAGAATGATGATCCGCACGCTGCTAACCCGATTAAGCTTTTAGACGACAATCCACGCCTGCGGCTAATCCGTCTGCCCTGCGGTTCAACGGATTGTTACGTTCCAAAAGAGATTCTCTATGGGCAACCAATAGCTGAGTTTGCTGAAAACATTCTTTCTTTCGCCGACAGAAATGGACTGCATTACGACTTGCTGCATGGCCACTATGCTGACGGTTGGGAAACAGTCAATTTACTAAAAGGTCGCTTGCCTCACAGGCCACCAACACTTCTTACTACCCATTCGCTGGGGAGACGCAAGCGAGACGACGCTCTGAAACGTGGTGAGGGTGCTATAGATGAACTCGATCGTAGCTACAATTTTCCAGTACGCATTGCCTCTGAGGAACGGTCTCTATCCGAGGCCGACGGTATTCTGCCGCTTTCAACTCCTGAAGCTGAGATATTAAATAACTATTATGATAGTGTGCCTCCCGGGGATCCTCGTGTAATTGTAATCCCCAATGGTATAGATCAAGCCGAATTCCCTTCACCTGCACCGAACGCTGGTCTAAAAATACGCAATAGCTTAGCTATTAACAACTCCGAATTTCTTATGGTAGTTCCTTCCCGGGTGGACCCCCGTAAAGGACAAGAAAATATTCTGCGGGCACTTGTAGAAATTCGGCCCATTCTTACTATACACCCATTCCATCTTCTGCTTTTGGCTTGGCCTGAATCTCCCACCGAATATAGTATCCATCTGTCGCAGTTCATTTCCGATCAAGGGTTGAAAGATTGTGTTTCCATTCATCCGCCAGTACCTCACGAAAACATGCCCGATTACTTTGCAGCTGCTGATGGGGTAGCTCTTCCATCACAGGAATACTTTTCCATTGTTATGCTAGAGGCAATGCTACTGGAACGCCCGCTTATTGCCAGTATCCATGGAGGCTCACGAGATGTAATCAAAGATGGTGTGACTGGCTTGCTGGTTGATCATAACGAT
>JAZFSJ010000566.1:0-4682 GCA_036446115.1 Thermodesulfobacteriota bacterium
GACTATACGAGGTGGACAGAAGGGTATTATGACCTGCAAGACGTGGTGGGCGAAGAGGCTATTTTAGTGTACCCTAATGCGCTATTAAAAAACAATGAGCCGCAGTGGGATTATGACACCGACCTAGGCTTTTTTGATAACCTTTACACAGAGCTAGAAGCGAACCTTTGTTTTGATAAAAGAAAGGTGTTTGCGGTGGGTCACAGCAACGGTGCGGGTATGTCCCATACTCTTGGTTGTAAAAGGGGAAATATACTGAGAGCTATTGGCCCTGTAGCTGGTAGTCTTACAGGCTATGAATATCTCATTGGTCAGGTCGCGGTAATGCAGATACACGGGAGTAACGACAATACATTTCCTGTAGAATCGATTAAGCCCACTCGTGACTACTGGGTCGCAATAAATGGCTGCAACAAAGGAGAAACTAAAGAGGGAGTCGATCCCACCTGTGAGGCATATGGCGATTGCGATGCTAATTTTCCTGTGCAGTATTGTGAGCATAGCGGAGGGCATGACTGGCCTGATTTTGCATCTGAGACTATCTGGGATTTCTTTAAAAATCTCCCACCGGCAGTCCCTTCAGACGAAACAGGTAGCGGAGATGCTGAGGATTTAGGAAAAGGGGAAATCAGCTTCAAAATACACTACCCGGCCGATTTTGTGGGCACACCTTATAAATTGGCGTTAGCCCTCTATGATTATGATAGCACTCAGCCTTTCGCTGGATCTCCTTTATATTTCTTAACACTTGATGCCTCTGTTGGAGATTACACATTTGGTGAAGTTACAGAATACGATAATGTGGAGATTGGCCTGTTGGGTGTGGAATATGGTGACTATACGCTGACAGTAGTAGTTTTTATTGAAGGGAGCAGCTATCCCATGCCGGGCGATGGAATAGATTATATAGGTGTGCAAAATTTTGCTCTGGACAGCGACACCCTCGAAGTTATCACACCTTTTGAATTAGAATTGGTGGAATGGTAATAAAAATGTAGCGCATCAGGAAGTAAACGACCACCCGTGAGACAGGTGAAACAAAGCAAACAATAGATTCACCAAAGAATGATTTACGCAACAAAAGGCAGCACCAGTTTTGGCGCTGCCTTTTTCTTTCAAAAGATATCTTATAATCAAAATGAATTTTTCAGTGTGCTTCATTCCAGTTTTTCCCCCAGTGGATTTCTACCTCTAAGGGAACGGTAAGTTCAACCACATTTTCCATCTCTTCTTTAACTAGTTGTTGTACTGCTTCCAGTTCCTTCTCAGGCACTTCAAATACCAGTTCATCGTGGACCTGCATGATCATCTTGGTCATTAGATTCTCTTGCGTTATTCTTTTGGCAATTGCAACCATGGCTACTTTGATCAAGTCAGAGGCCGTGCCCTGGATGGGAGTATTGATAGCAGTTCGCTCCGAGAATTGCCGGACAGCCATATTTTTACTGTTGATCTCGGGTAGAAAACGGCGGCGCTTCATCAGGGTAGTGACATATCCTTTTTTCTTTGCTTCATTAAGCGCACTGTCAATGTAAGCATTTACTCCCTGGTATTTTTTAAAGTAGTTGTCAATAAAAGCGCCTGCTGCCTTAGGGCTAATACCCAGTTCTTTTGCCAGCCCGTAGCTACTCATCCCGTAGACAATGCCGAAATTGATTACTTTAGCTTCTCTTCTCATTTGTTCGGTGACTAAACCTGGTAGCAGCCCAAAAATCTCTGCGGCAGTTCGGGTATGAATATCTTCCTTCTGTTTAAAGGCTTCGATTAATCTCTGATCTTGAGAAAGGTGGGCCAGGATTCTAAGTTCAATCTGTGAGTAATCGGCAGAAAGGATACGGTAACCGGCTTCTGCGATGAAGGCCTTTCTGATTCTCCTTCCATCAACACTTCTGATAGGGATATTCTGCAGGTTGGGATCACTGCTACTCAACCTCCCCGTGGCCGTGACCGCCTGGTTATAGGAGGTGTGAATACGTCCGGTAGCGGGGTTTACCAAACCCGGCAGGGCATCCACGTAGGTTGACTTTAACTTGTTGATGCTCCTGTATCCTAAGACCTCTGCGGGCAAGGGGTGAGTGGCAGCAAGTTTGGTAAGCACACCGATATCAGTTGAGTAGCCGGTCTTTGTCTTCTTGGCTCCGGGCAGCTTTAATTTCTCGAACAGGATTTTACCCAGTTGCTGGGGAGAGTTAATGTTAAATTCCTCTTCCACCATCTGATATATTTTTTCCCTAGAGGCGCTCAAAATACCCTCAAATTCCTTTGAGATGGTTTTTAAACCTTCCGTATCGATTTTCACACCGTTCATTTCCATGGTGGCTAAGACGGAAAGCAGCGGCAGTTCTACCTGGTAAAAAAGCTGATCAAAACCTTCCTGACTAAGCCTGGGAAGCAGGAGTTTGGTTGCTCTCAGGGTCAGGCTGGAGCGTTCACAGGCATAGTTCATCGCTTGCTCAATTTCTACTTGGTCGAAGGGGAGTTGCTTCTTCCCACTACCGACTAGATCTTTATAAGAGGTTATTTTCTGGTCGAAAAGATCCAGGGCTATATCCTCCATACTGTGGCTGTGCTTGGAAGGGTTAAAGAGATAGGAGGCAACCATGATATCACAGGCGATACCCTTGAGTTCAATACCGTAGTGTTTAAAGATGATGAGTGCATGCTTGCTGTTATGCCCAAATTTCTTTACACTTTCGTCTTCTAAAAGTGGCTTTAGCTGGGTGAACACCCAATCCGTGTTTAATCGCTTTTCCTCTTCAACCTTTTCATCTGTCAATGGAATATAAAACGCCTGATCTGCGTTATAAGAAAGAGCGATTCCTACGGGTTTTGTACGCATGAGGTCTGGTGAGGCAGTGGTGAGAGTAAGGGCACATTCTTTAGTGTTTCGCAGGTTAATGAGCATTTCTTCAAACTCTTTTTTGCTGGTGATTAAATGGTAGCTTTCGCGGGGAGGGGCCTGGGTCGGGGTGAGATCCTTTAAAAATTTAGTGAACTCCAGTTCTTTAAATATTTCTTTTAATTTTTCCCTATCGGGATCGGAAATTTTAAAGTCATCAACCTCGTATTCAAGTGGTACCTTTGTATCCAGAGTGACCAGTTGCTTGCTCAAAAGTGCCTGGTCTCTATATTTGGAGAGATTTTCCTTTACCTTCTTTTGGGAAATCTTCTCAAGGTTTTTAAGCAGATTGTTGATATCCCCATATTCCACGATTAGTTTAACCGCGGTCTTTTTACCTATGCCCGGAACACCAGGAACGTTATCTGAGCTATCTCCCATCAGCCCTAAAAGATCGGTGGCCTTTTCAGGTTCCACTCCCAGGCGGTCAATAACCCCCTTGGTATCGAACCTTTTGTCTTTCATGGTATCAAGTACGGTAATATGAGTGCTTACCAGCTGCAGGAGGTCTTTATCTCCACTGACAATAACTATTTCCATCCCCTTATTATCCCACGCCTTGGCGATGGTGCCTATGATGTCATCGGCCTCAAATCCTTCCTTTTCCAGAATAGGTATGTTAAATCCCTCTACCACTGATTTAATGTAGGGAATTTGGGGAATGAGGCTGTCTGGCATTTCAGGACGATTAGCTTTATACTCCTGATATACTTCGTGACGAAAGGTAGGGGCAGGGGTATCAAAGGCAATCGCAAGATTGTCGGGTTTATAATCATTTATGATCTTGAGGAGCATGGTGGTGAAGCCATACACGGCGTTGGTAGGTACACCTGAAGAATTGGAGAGATGAGAAATGGCAAAGAATGCCCTGTAGATGTAAGAGCTGCCATCAATGAGAAAGAAGGTTGGTCGTTTGGGCATTCATAAGACCTGTGTAGTGTTTGAATAATGCATATCAGAATGATACCTTCCTATGTATCTCAAATTCAAAGCTTAAATGGCGAGTGTATTGAGGTAAGACCACATCCACTTCCCAGGTTACCTTGATGGTAGCCAATCCTGCTGAGCGCGTGACCCATATATCGTCATGGCTGATATCTATAGAAAGTTGTTTTGCCTCTTTTAGGACTTCTTCAATAATGGTTCTATTGTAAGGATAAGCTTTTGAGTTATAATCTGCAGCTACATTACCGGCTATCTCATAGAGTTTTTTATTAAAAATGTATTTTGACAGATATACCCTTCCGAATTTGTAACCTACGTAGCCTCCTGCAATAAGTACGATAATAAGAAAAAGACACCCTAAATTTATTTTACCGCTTATCTTGGACTTTTTCATTTTATTTCTCCCAAGAAAGTTTAAAAGGAATGAGAAATAAGCTCCCAACTAGTTGTGTTTTTAATGTTCCTTTTTAAGATTAATATTATAAATTCATAAAGAAGTTGGAGATTTAAGTTAAAAAAAGCATCTTTTACCTTGGCTGTCAATATGAAAGTAGATAAAAATGAAATAGACAGGTAATTTAAACAGAATTTTCTTGACAATTAAATCTGAAATGTGTCATTTTTTCTAGTCTATTTCCTTTAATATATTGATAATCAGATAAGATTAATTTTAAGTATACATGTAGGGAGGCACAGCATGCTAAAGAAGAGACTTGAAGCGATGGTAGGCAAGAAGAACGTACTTGGAGATGAGGCGAGTCTGGATAGTTACTCAAAGGACTTGAGTTTAAGCCGGCCCCGCAGGCCCCAACTGGTGGTAAAGCCCAGGGACAGGGGA
>JAZFSJ010000567.1:0-3302 GCA_036446115.1 Thermodesulfobacteriota bacterium
CCTTCCAGTCTAGCGAATCCCAATAATCAAAGAACTTAACAGCATCGTCTAATGCCGCTCTTTTTTCACAAAAATAATCACCTATTTCTGACTTGGTAGGCCTTACCCACCTTTTGGGATTAGCTTCCATAAACCCCTCTTCGATAAATCTTTGTTTGAATTTTTGGTATATTTCGTCCTCGTATTCGTCTTGAGCGTCAGTCATAATTTACCTCCATTGTCTTATTAAGCTTATCAACTTCCTTTATAGCCTTATATTTTCCGTAAGCTTCTGACTTTGGTTGAGTCTGCCCTAAACCCTTGCAATAATAATCATTTCTCAATATGCATCTGCACATTCTTCTCCATGAAGGTGCCCAGCACTTTACCTCTAAATCATGAGGGGCTTCATCTGGAATGGTGTCATATCCTCTTTGCTTCCATCCCGCTATGAATTTAACAAACTTAGCCCTGTAATTATCCCTACTTTTTTTCGGCAATGTCTTCATAAGGAAGTTGGTATAAGACTCCCATGTATGGGAATCAGGTTTAAATATCTTATTATTACCATTTATATTCCCCGTATCTTGCGCGTACAAAGCCCCGCTATTAACCCCGCTAACACGATTAATAAGCTTGTACCATGTATCCGGTTCAAGTATATGATAAAGCCATAGCCCCTTTTTTTGATCATCCCCAAAGGGCTGGCATAGTCTTTGGCTGCTAAATTTAACTCCCGCCCTTGTCATCATGTCATATACTTTGTTGTGGCATAAATCCTTTCTCCTTGAGTGGAATAGCCATATATCCTCCGTTCTCCAATCGTAAATTGGGTAAACGTTATATAGGTTTTTCTTTATTTTTGTCGTCCACTTTCGGTCATTAAACATCATTCCTTTTTTTAATGATGTGATAGCTCTATACCGGTGTAAGCTCTCATCAGACCTGATTCCTATAAATGCCGCGCAATCCTCTCCTTGAGAATACCACTCGCCAAAAAGCACCATTAACTCTTCAAACTCCATTTTAGGAACATAAAACGGATACTGAGATAAATCAGCCTCATCCTTTGGTTTTTCTCTGACCCATATGTCTTCCTTATCACTATCCCAACATGTCCACTTTGGCTCATAGTCACTTACCGCGTTTCTCAAAAGTAATTCTCCGCAAAACCAATGAATATCAATATGGTCTCTGTATTTTTCTATCATTTCCTCTATATGAATAATTGTTTCCGTGTACTGCGCTTCTAGGTCAATTATTAGTAGCCCGACCTTTCTATTCCTTTTTATGGCCTCTTCAATTACAAGATGAGACATCACAGTGCTGTCTTTGCCCCCGCTAAAGCTGATATATATTCTTTCAAAGTTGTCAAATATTTCAGACACTCTTTCTTGAGATGCCGCTAAAACGCTTTGCGTTGTGTATACTTTCTTAGACATTAGTAAATCTCCATTTGTCGGCCAGCACTCAGGGCTTCATCCATTTCTACAGGATCTCTACCGTTCATTAGTAACCAGTCATTTAGGGCATCAAGTGCAATTAAATTGGCGTTATTTTTTTGCTCGTCTGATAGCAAATTGAATCCTGAGCAGTATTTTGATGGGATACCGGTATCGAGACACATAGAAGCCTGTCCAAGCCACGCGATTCTATTCATTGATGTGTTTGTCAGGTAGTGCTCGCAAGACTTAACCCATCCATTAATCACTAAGTTAAGCGTTTTTCTAAAAAGATCATCGTCTGATAGAAATTCCGCATAAGCCCGCTTGCATTCTTCAGCAGTTTTACCCTCAAAATTAGATGCGTAGAAACCAGCTTTATGGCACTCCCAATTATCGTAGGTGTGAAATATTCTATCGCTGTCGCTTGTATTTATCGTTCTGAACCTGCCTATAATATCGTCTTCAACATCGTCCGTTAAATCCTCCCAATCGTCGGCAACATCAGAGGAATTCCACGCTCTGCTAAAATCTTGATCATTAAACAGGTGCTCAATACCTGAAATTTGACAAAGCCTCAAAACTTCCTCTTCATTCATTCCAAGCTCTTTTGCTATCCTTGCATTCCTCCAGTTTCTATTTTTTAATTCAATAACTATCTCGCTCATAGCATCGACTTGGTGCTTTCCTCTTGCTCTATTATGCCTAATTGTCGATGCCATTCTGTCACTTTTAGAGCTTTGCTCTTTTCTTATATCAACAACAGGGAGGAAGCCTTTAACTCTATTCGATACCACCGGCGACTCTCTACCAACTCTATTTCTGTGAAATCCATCAATAACCTCTACCTTTCCTTTTTCTTCATTGCTCCATGAGACAATAGGCTGTGTATACCCGTCATTCATAATAGATAGCTCAAGCAGCTTCATTTCAGGAGGAGCCACCTTGTTAGGGTTGTAGTCATTTGATATAACATCGGTGTTTTTTACCCACCTTACAAAATCTACAGGCTCATCTTTGAAGGGCGACATATCATGTAATTTAGACCTAATGTGATTTATTTCATCTACCCAATCACCAATACTTAAATCATCGGATATATTTTCTAGCATTTTCCAGTTTATTGCTGCGTTTGTTTTCATAATTTACCCTTTATTTTATCCATAGTTGTCAATTAAGAGGGCCTATTCCCTCATCAAGAATCTCATCAACTGGCGAGAAATCCCCCTCTATCATCTTGTGTTTTAGTATTTCGTAGAGCTCAGTTAAGTCTCTATTATTAAAATGCCTACTTCTTACTTTCTTTAGAAGCTTTTGAGCTCCAGTTTTTGCCACTTCTTTCTCTAACTTAAAGCCCATCTTCTCAGCTTGCTTTAATACATCGAAAAGCTTTATTTTCCCTTGGAACCATTCGCCACGTATCTTGAGAGCTCCAAATTCTTTATGTAAGCTCGTTTCAAGATGGTAAGCATTCATTTTACTAGCGCAAGGTATAGTGGCCAGCATGACGAGCTCAACGTGATTGCCAGTTTGAAGTTTATCCATTCTATCTAGCGGGCTATCAGCTACGCCTATTTTAATGGGGCCCTTACTATTACCAGCCTGTATTACATATACATTCATCTCTGTTTCTCTAGGCAATACTTGTCATTAAGATGCAGTAGGGACACCTTGTCCTAAACTCCTACATCAACCAATATACTTTATAGAATTAAACTCATTTACCAGTTTGCCATTTCATCATCCATGATTGCCTGACCTTGGGCCCCTAACGTGTCCGCTAATAAACTGTATATGCCTAATTATGTCTGTATGACCATAGGCGGTGCGCATCTTAAACACCTGAATCCAATAATCTCGCGTTTTTAAAGTGTTGCCGTT
>JAZFSJ010000568.1:0-3094 GCA_036446115.1 Thermodesulfobacteriota bacterium
TTTAACCCAGAATTTGCAGTAGCCATCTACTGCGGCTTGAAAATCCTTGCTGCAACGTTTGTTTCACGATTCTGCTCCTCAACATATTTATGAATATGCTTTCGTCGCAAAATAGCTCCAACTGCTCGTTTCGCTGCGGTTTTCTTCGCCTCGCCACGACGTCTACTGCAAAATCTGGGTTAAAACGTTTTTTGACAAAGCGAAAAGGGGTTTTGGGAAAATCAACTTAAATAACAGCGAGTTGGAAGGTATGGGATTTACAAGAAGGATGAAAAGGTGGGACTATTATCGTTAGCTAATGCGTGGTAGGTACACAAGATGATACATTTGATGCAGCATTTACCAGCAACCTCCTGGCGATTTTGCCAGTACTGGTTTTAGGAAGCGTCTTCCAAAGCTCAATTGTTTTAGGCACCTTGTAATTTGCCAATTTATTTCTGCAAAAGGAAATCAACTCTTTTTCGGTAAGGCTGGATCCAGGCGCTACCACCACAACGGCCTTAATGATTTTCCCCCTCTCTTTAGCAGGTATTCCCACCGCAGCTGCCTCAACTACCTGGGGATGAGCAGTGAGGATACTTTCTACTTCGAAGGGAAACACGTTAAGTCCGCCCACGATGATCATATCGTCTTTTCGACCAAGATAGTAATAGAAGCCATCTTCATCCTTCCTACACAGATCACCCGTATACAACCAGCCATCTTTAATCCGTTCCCTGGTAGCCTCGGGATTATGATGGTACCCTTTCATCACCATAGGTCCTTTAACGATCAGCTCTCCGCCCTCACCAACCGCTACCTCTTTTCCCTTCCCATCCACCAGTTTTATTTCCGCGTGAGGGACGGCTACACCCATGCTCCCCATCTTCTGCCGCTCATATTCTGGTGGAACAAGGGTAATGAAAGGGGATGTCTCGGTTAATCCATATCCCTGAATAACCTTGATAGAGGGAAACTGCTTTTTAAAGCTTTGTAACAAATCGAGGGGAATTGAAGTTCCCATCATCGCAATAAAGCGGAGACTGCTCACGTCATATTCACTCAATTGAGGAATTCTAAGGATAGCCTGAAAAATGGGAGGAACTGCATGGAACCAGGTCACTCTGTGTTTTTCAACCGTAGCAAGTACCTTATCTGGTCTGATCTGATTAAAAATAACGAGAGTAGATCCCTTATCTACCAGCTCATTGCAGAGGATAGGTCCAGAAATATGTGACATAGGGAGAATGCACCCCATCACTTCACTCTCATTCGTGTTATACATCTCACTCAGTGTTTCAGGGAAAAGCCTGAGGTTATTAAAGGTGAGTACCACTCCCTTCGGTATGCCAATTGTGCCTGAGGTATAGAGATAGAGTGCTTCTTCATTAGGCCCAACCTCAACTTCCACCTCTTCAGATAGTGTTTCGTCACCTACTATTTCCTCAAAAGAGATGCACTCTTCTTCAGATACATGAGTGCTTTTCCCTACCACAATAGTGACACGGCTGTGCTCTTTGAGAAAAGAAGCAAAATTGTCATAGAGCTCGCCGCTGGTGATACATACTTTGATCTTAGCATTTTCTATAATACCCCGTATCTCTTCACTTTTAAGGCGGGGATCCAAGGGCGCGCACACCGCTCCCAGTTTGAGTATTCCGAAGTACGCGATTACAAAGTGAGAAGAATTGGGAAGCATAAGGGCTACCCTCTCACCTCTTGTCACCCCTAACTTCCTCAACGTATTACCTATCCTGCGAGCCATACAATTAATTTGATCAAAGCTCAACTGTTCATGAGCAAATATGACAGCGGTCTTATCAGGAAACCGCTGTGCGCATTGAGCAAGCACTTTCCCCACATTCATCACGTTTTCTCCTGGAGTTTAAGTTGGGGGAGGGGAGATAACCTTCTTTTGCTCCACAAGCTGTTTTCTTGCTATTTTGCCGGTGCTGCTTTTGGGAAGTTTATCCCAGAACTCAACTAATTTGGGAATTTTGAAGGTGGCGAGCCTTTCTCTACAGTATGAGGTAATCTCTTTTTTGGAAACCTTGCTTCCAGGATTTACCACGATAGCCGCTTTGATACTTTCACCTCGACCCTTATCGGGCACTCCCACCACTCCCACTTCCTTAATCAAAGGGTGCTCCCGCAGTACCTGTTCCACTTCAGTAGGATACACATTTAATCCACCAACGATAATCATATCGTCTTTTCTACCCATATGATAGTAAAAGCCATCTTCATCCTTTCTGCATAAATCACCTGTGTAAAACCATCCATCCTTAATCCGCTCTCGCGTAGCCTCTGGATTGTTATGGTATTCTTTCATCACCATCGGCCCTTTAACGATCAACTCACCCACCTCGCTTACAGGAACTTCTCTTCTCCTATCATCAACCAGTTTTATTTCCGCACGGGGAACTGGCATACCAATGCTTCCCCTTTTCTTTTGTTCATATTCTAGTGGAACGAGAGTGATTTGAGGGGAGGTCTCAGTTAACCCATACCCTTGAATAACCGCAACCGAGGGAAACGCCCCTTTAAAGTTCTTGAGTAAATTGAGAGGGATGGAAGTTCCCATCATAGAAACAAAGCGGAGGGATTTCAGGTCAAAACGTTCCCGATGGGGAACATGGAGAAGTGCCTCGTAAATGGGAGGTACGCCAAAAAAGTAGGTGACTCCATGTTTCTCCATAGCGGCCAGTATCTTATCAGGTCTTAGCAGGTCAAGGACACAGAGCGTGCTTCCTCTCACCGCTGTTTCATTACAGACAATGGGACCTGAAATATGTGACAAGGGAAGGGGGCAGCCCAGTACATCACTTTCCGTGGTGTGACAAAACTCAGCCAAGACCTCCGGGAAAAGATCCAGGTTAGAAAAGGAAAGGACCACCCCTTTGGGTTTGCCGGTAGTCCCAGATGTATAGAGATAGAGGGCATCTTCTTCCTCTTTGATGTCCACCGTAATTTCAGAGGATAAGGACTCATCACTCATCACCTCTTCATATCGCACAATCTCATCAGCCACATATTCACCCGCCATTATGGTAGTCGTTATGCTTTCTACTCTGGAAAATACATCATATGACTGATAAAGAGAAGTGGTGATGAC
>JAZFSJ010000569.1:0-5522 GCA_036446115.1 Thermodesulfobacteriota bacterium
ATGAGTTATAGGATTTTGGATTTGGGATTTGGGATTTGGGATTTGGGATTTGGGATTGCAGAATGCGGCCCCGGTGAAATAGAGGCAAAAGATTATTTCACGGGGTAAAATTGCGGCCCCGATAGAAAAAGCTACGCATTTCACGGGGTAAAATTTTGGATTTTACAATTTGGATGCAAATTTACCCCGTTAGTGTTAACTGACCATTTTTGCAACTACCTTGTTGACAGTAAAGACTACAAACCGTAAGTCACAATAAGTTTGGGCTCAATGTGATTCAACCTTATAAGCAGTAACATCAACTTTTTCCCTGAAACTGGCACATACAATAAGTAGACGTATCAATAAAAAAAGACAGAGCCGATAATGACCCTTAATTACTGCAAGAAAAAGTTTATCTACGATGGTCCTGTAAAAGATTATACAAATCAACCAGAAGAATTGCGAGATGCAGCAGAGGCAGCCACATATTTAGAAAATATATGGGCAGGTGAAAGTTACCATTGCTATGCTTCATTTCCTGAGTTAATAGATGAAATTAAATTAAGACCACTGCTTAGGAAGGTTGATATACATTGGATTGTTGTAAGAGGTTATGATGACAGTGATACACCACAAGTTGAAGCTGATAAGTTTTATGTAAATGATCCATATTGGCAAGATAAGTAATTGCGTTTCATTGTTTTCTGTTTGACATAAAAAATTTCGCACTATATACTCAACGACAAAATTTTTATCTTATAGCTATTGTATATTAAAGCAGGAGTAAAATTGAGTAAAAAAATTGGATTTGATAATGACTTGTACTTAAAAGAGCAAACAACTGCAATTCTTGACCGCGTTAAAATGTTTGGCAAAAAACTTTATCTAGAGTTTGGCGGAAAGTTGCTCTTTGACTATCATGCGACAAGGGTTTTGCCCGGATTTAACCCTAATGTAAAGATGGATCTTTTGCAAAAACTAAAAGATAAAGCTGACATCCTGCTCTGCATTTATGCCGGAGATATAGAAAGGAAAAAAGTACGTGCTGATTTTGGAATTACCTATGATTCCGATGCGTTAAAACTCATAGACGATCTGAAGGAATGGGGTATTGACATAGTGGCAGTAGTAATTACCCGTTTCGATAATCAACCAGCAGCAAAAATATTTAAAAACAAATTGGAGCGCCGAAATATTAAGGTATACATTCACCGTTACACAAAAGGCTATCCCACGGATGTGGATACAATTGTCAGCGATGAAGGATATGGCAGTAATGATTATATTGAAACAAAAAATCAGCTAGTGGTTGTAACCGGACCGGGGCCTGGCAGTGGCAAACTGGCTACGTGCCTTTCCCAATTATATCATGAGCATAAAAGGGGTGTTAAAGCAGGTTACGCAAAACTTGAAACCTTTCCTGTATGGAATCTACCCCTTAAACATCCTGTAAACCTCGCCTATGAAGCTGCGACAGCGGATATATTTGATTTTAATCAGGTAGACCCGTTTCACTTAGAATCACACCAAAAAACCGCCATTAATTACAATAGGGACATCGAAATCTTTCCTGTTCTCAGAAGCATACTTGAAAAAATCTCAGGAACAGCATCAATATATAAATCACCTACTGATATGGGTGTAAATAAAGTGGGATTCGCAATTACAGATGACGATGTTGTACGGGAAGCTGCGAAACAAGAGTTAATAAGGAGATTTTTCAGATATAAGTGTGAATATGCTATGGGCTTTGTGGACATGGAAACCACGCAGAGGGTTGAACTCCTGATGAATGAACTGGGTGTTAAGTTAAGTGATAGAAAAGTTGTTGCGATGGCTCGAAGTGCAGCGTCTGACGCTCAAAGACAAGAAAAGGGAAACGAAGGTATTTTCTGTGGTGCTGCAATTGAATTAGATGACGGTACGTTTATTACCGGAAATAATTCTCCCCTAATGCATGCAGCCTCAAGCGTCGTAATAAATGCGATAAAACATTTAGCTGATATCCCGAAAAAAATACACCTTCTTCCTCAGAACATAACTCAATCAATAGGAGATTTTAAAACAAATATTCTTAACACGAAAAGTGCAAGCCTTGACATGGAAGAAACACTTATTGCCCTGAGCATCAGTGGTATGGTAAACTCTGCCGCTCAGCTGGCAATTGAAAAAATAAATGATCTCAAGAATTGCGAAATGCACATGACCCATATTCCCACTCCTGGTGATGAAGCAGGATTAAGAAGGCTTGGAATAAATGTCACTAGTGATCCTGATTTCTCCACAAAAAATCTTTTTATCCAATAAAATCCAACAGTACTGCAACTGGGGGGCTCTTTATATTTCTTATCAGAAGATCTCTTAATAGGACTCTGAACACAATATATTGCAGTGCTTGCGATGAGTTCAAAAGTTTATATTTCTTGCCACAAGTCAAAGTCGCCTACAGACAAATTTCAGTGAGACATACATTCCGTAGAAGTAACTTTCTCAAGAAACAAAAACTCCCAACATAAAAGCCAGGGGGCTGAAGCAAGCTTAGGAGATCTTCACATTTGGGCCCCGGCAAAAAATTCTACTAATTTCAGGGTAAAATTTTGGATGGAGGGGTAAGAAGATTAGCAAGGCAAAGACCATTTACAAAGATTGAAACTAACTCCTCTTGACATCTTCCAATCGGTGCTTATATTTTAGTTAAGAGACAAAAAAACAATGAAAGGAGGTAATTATTATGGCACTTACATTATGGAAACAAAGGAGGCCTTTCGAGGGGCTGATAAGGTGGCGTGACGATCTTGATACCTGGTTCGACGATGATTTCTTAACCGAAAAAATTGGGGAATGGGTACCGGCAGTTGACATTGAAGAAAAAGACGGAGAATATCTGCTAAAAGCTGATCTTCCCGGATTAAAAAAGGATGATATTCACCTGGAGTTGCATGATGGATATCTGACCCTTAAAGGTGAAAGGAAATCCGAAAACGAGGACAAGAAAGATAACTACCGCAGAGTTGAACGCACCTACGGCAGTTTTCAAAGAACCTTCAAAGTTCCAGAGGGGCTCACCGAAAAAGACATCAAGGCAAAATATAAAGACGGGGTACTGGAACTGACTATTCCTACTCCGAAGGCAAAAGAGCCAAAGGCCATCGATGTTAAGGTAGAGTAAACTATTGGTGGCAGATAGTATAAAGGGGGCGTGTAGGACCGCTCCCTTTTTTTATAACTCCGCCAGATAAAACTACGAAGATTGCAACCAGGAAGGTGAGAGGTGGGAAAAATGCTATAATAAACACCACCAGAAGAGCGAAAAGGAATTGATAGGGTTATCACTCCATGCTAAGATAGGATATCCTGATATAATGAGTGATTTAATGAAAGACCTTATCCTAAGAGAAGTAGCTACACTACTGAAAGACGCAATCGGCTTACGACACCGATTCCACCAAATTCCTGAGCGATCTTTTGAGGAAGTCCTCACCTCAAAGCTCATTACCCAAGAGCTGAGAAAGGCGGGAATTGAGGTGAAAGAAAATCTCGCACAGACAGGAGTTACCGCCACTATTTCCGGTACCCGCCCCGGTAAGGTAGTAGCACTGCGGGCGGACATGGACGGTCTTGTCCTCGAAGATAAAACCTTAAAACCCTATGCATCAAAACACCCGGGACTTTCTCACGGCTGCGGGCACGATGGTCATATAGTGTGCGTACTGAAAGCCTTTCTCATACTCTTAAAACTGCGTGACCACCTTGCTGGTCAAGTGAGAGTCATTTTCCAGCCGGCAGAAGAAACAGGAAACGGCGCCCAGTCTATGCTAGAGGCGGGCGCTCTGGGAAATCCCCTGCCTGCGTCCATTTTCACGCTGCACTCGTGGCCCGAGCTTAAGTGCGGTGTTGTCGCCTCTAAACCGGGTGTGATAACTTCCGGGAATGATCTTTTCACTGTAACAGTAACAGGTAAGGGGGGTCACGGGGCACGACCCCGTGAGAGCATAAGCCCCATCTTAAGTGCAGGACGAATTGCCCAGGCAGTAAGTGATCTCACCTGCTCTGAAGGTGATGGCAGTCTTTCCTGCGTGGTGAGTGTGGGGGTGATACGGGGTGGAGAGCAACCGAACACTATTCCCGATGAAGCGTTGATAAAGGGGACTATCCGCTCTCCCAATGAGGTGGTACGCCAGGACCTGCTGGAGAAATTCAAAGCCACTGTGTTAAAGATCTCCTCTCAGGAGAGGGTTGACACAGTTGTCGATATTCAACAGTACTGCCCTCCTGTCTATAACCACCCTGATCTCTACCACTTGTTTGAAAAGACGGCAGATGAACTTTTGGGCCCCGAGAGGCGGATAGCCTTCTCCACGCAGAGCGCCGGCTCAGAAGACTTCGGATTCTATACCCAGAAGATTCCAGGCATTCTCATTCGACTGGGAATGGGGAGTGAGTGTGCACCTTTGCACACCAGTGGTTTTGATTTCTGTGATGCCTCACTCGCATCAGGAATCACCCTCCTGGTGGGACTCGCCATGGGAGCAACGGAGAACGACTTTAAGATAACCCAACGAGTACAGGATGAAACCCTTTAAGAGAAATGACTATCCCTCCTTAGGCGTAGAAGAGGAATTTCACCTGATAGATCCTAAGACGGCAGATTTAATTCCCCGGGTTGATGATGTCATAGCACAGCTTGAGGGTGACTTGCGCGAAAGTGTGTGCTATGAACTCTTGCAGTCCGTTTTGGAAAACCGAACCGGCGTATACTCCACCGTAGACGATCTTATTAAGGGCATATCTCAAGGAAGGACCCTGCTCGCCTTATCCTGCGATAAACTCAACATTACACTGGTAGCAAGCGGATCTCACCCTTTTGGTAAGTGGCGGCACCAGCCATTCGTAGATAATGCCCACTATCAATGGGTCCGCAAAAACTGTGGGTATATCGCACACCGTCTATTAGCATTTGGGCTGCACATTCACGTAGGGGTGAAAAATGCAGAGGTGGCCATTTATGTGATGCATGAAATGCGCCGCTGGGCATATCCCCTGCTCGCGCTTTCCGCAAACTCACCCTACTATGAGGGACTGGAGACCGGCCTGGCATCAACCAGAACACACCTTTTTAACTCCATGCCGCGCACTAAGTTCGCACCTCACTTCAACAATTTTTCAGAGCTCACCTACTACTACGAAAAGCTTCTCGCAACGGGAGACATTACACGTCCCGGTGATTTGTGGTGGTGCATCCGTCCCCAGCCTCCCCTGGGGACTGTAGAGTTTAGATTCTTCGACTTGCCTACCTCTGTTCGCCGCATAGGGGCCTTCGCCGCGATTACCCAGGCGGCAGTTGCAACCTATCAGGATGCCTTCTTTGCGGGAAAAGAGGCGCACACCCTTAACCCGGGATATTTAGATCAGAACTGGTGGAGGGCTTTGAAGGACGGGCTTAATACGGATATTGCAGAACCGGAAACCGGTGAAATTCTCTCCATGCGCGCTCAACTCAAACGACTGGTAGAATTTGTCTACCCCAAAGCTATCGAGTT
>JAZFSJ010000570.1:0-4300 GCA_036446115.1 Thermodesulfobacteriota bacterium
AGATGTATGTGCACTTTATATATTCCCAGGTAGATGCGGGTGCAGACGTAATGATGATCCTGGATCTAAGGGCACCCGCCGCTTTCTCATCACAGGATTATCATGAGTTTGCCTTTCCTTATTTAAAGAAAATCGTGAACGCTATACAGTCTACAGGAACTCCCATACTTTTTGGCTCTGACGGTACCACCTTCCTCTATGCCCCCATCGCTGATCTGGGTATGGATATTGTTGCCCTGGACTGGACAATTGAGTTGGGGGATGCCATAAGAAGGCTTGGAGGAAGGCAGGTGGTCCAGGGAAACCTTGAGCCCTACTGCCTTTTTGCACCCGATGATGTCATCGAAAAGAGGGTAAAAGAGATTATTGAGGCAGGGAAGGGGGCCCCCTCACACATATTTAGCCTGGGGGGATGGGTGATACCGAATACCCCCTTTGAGAAAGTAAAGTTCCTGGTTGATCTCGTCCACAGTTTATAAGAAGTGGGCGTCTTTCCATCCAACAATTTGGTCTTGGAGAATCAATGAGTATGCTTAAGGATTTTGAAAGAGTGTTGAATAAGAAAGAACGAAGGGTGTTTTTAAATTTAAAAAGCCCGATTAAAATCCAGGGCTTTTTAGATCGGACACTCTATTATGCTGAAGACCTTTATATATCTCCCCTTACGGTATTGAGGGAAAGGAGGTCCTGTTGTCTTGATGGTGCCCTGTTTGCGGCAACTGCACTGCGAAAGATTGGTCATCCTCCTTTAATCGTAAGCTTGAATGCTGAGAATGATGATGACCATATTCTTGCCATTTATAAGAGAAATGGTTTCTTTGGTGCGATTGCTAAATCAAATTTTGTCGGGTTGCGTTTTCGCGAGCCGGTCTATCGAACTTTGCGTGAATTGATTATGACTTACTTTGAGAGTTATTATAATCTTGATGGTAAGAAAACATTGCGCAGTTACACCGTTCCCCTTAATTTAAAACCCTTTGATAAAATCGATTGGATGATAAGTGATGATAATCTGGAAGTGATAGCGGATCGGCTGGATACCATTCGCAAAGTATCTATACTCACACCTCACATGGTTCGGCGTCTCTCTCCTGTGGACAAGCGTTTTTATAAGGCAGGTATGCTGGGGGCTGATACCAAGTCGATCTATAAACCCCGCAGATAAGATACATAATAAAGTTATATATTAATCTAATAAATCAGTAGATTACATAGAATACATGAAGTAATAGATGACTTATTTATTTCTTCATAAAACTTCTCGGTTTTGCCTAAATTTTCAGTTTAATCTTAACGATATAGTCTATAAATTTCACCTCAAAAGAGCTAGGTAAAATGGCACTACATCCTTTGGCAGGGAAGCCGGTTCCCCAATCTATGCTAATTAACGTTCCAAGATTGATAAGCGCATATTACACAAGTCATCCTGATATTTCAAATGCCAGCCAATTAGTATCCTTTGGTACATCAGGACACAGGGGTTCTTCTTTTAAAAGCAGTTTTACTGAAGATCATATCCTGGCTATAACCCAGGCAATTTGTTACTACAGAAAAGAGAAGGGGATTACAGGTCCACTCTTTTTGGGGATGGATACACACGCCCTCTCAGAATCGGCTCATGCGACTACTTTAGAGGTTTTAGCAGCTCATGGAATTGAAGTGATGATACACAAGGATTTGGGCTATACCCCCACCCCGGTTATTTCCCACGCAATTCTTACTTACAATCGAGGGAAGGAATCCGGTTTTGCCGACGGAATAGTCATTACTCCATCTCACAATCCACCTCACGATGGTGGAATTAAATACAATCCCCCACAGGGGGGGCCTGCCGATACTACAATTACGAAATGGATAGAAGAAAAGGCCAATGATCTTTTAAGAGCTGACAATAAAGAGGTAAAAAGAATCCCTTATGAAAAAGCCGTAAGAGCCGATACTACCCATGACTATAACTATATCAAGCCCTATGTTGAGGATCTTAAAAATGTAATAGATATGGACGTTATAAAGTCTGCCGGTCCCAGGATAGGGGTGGATGCGCTTGGGGGCTCAGGACTGGCATTTTGGGAACCGATTGCTGAGCGTTATGGTTTGACTATTGATGTGTTCAATAAAGTAGCTGATCCTACATTCAGTTTTATGACCATTGATAAAGACGGGAAAATCAGAATGGATTGCTCTTCTCCCTATGCCATGGCGGGTCTTATCGGACTAAAGGATAAATACGACATAGCTTTTGGCAATGATCCCGACTATGACCGGCATGGGATTGTTACGCCCAGTGTGGGGTTGATGAATCCCAACCATTACCTGGCAGTAGCTATCTGGTATCTCTTCCGGAACCGCGATGGATGGGGAACTGATGCAGCCGTTGGCAAAACACTGGTCAGCAGCTCTATGATAGATAGAGTAGCACAACACCTCAAAAGGAAACTGTCTGAAGTGCCGGTCGGATTTAAGTGGTTTGTTGATGGCTTGATAGATGGATCATATGGTTTTGCTGGTGAGGAAAGTGCCGGCGGTTCCTTTTTAAGAAAAGATGGAACCGTTTGGGTCACGGATAAAGATGGCCTTGTTATGGACCTGCTCGCGGCGGAAATTACCAGCAAAACAGGGCGTGACCCCGGTGAGCATTATAATACACTGGTGGAAATGTTTGGCAGCCCGGTGTATGAAAGAATTGATGAAACCGCGAACCCGGAGCAAAGAGCAGCCCTTCAGCAACTGTCGCCGAATCAAATAACTGCTTCTAACTTAGCCGGCGAAAAGATCATTGCCAAACTGACTGAAGCCCCGGGTAATGGGGCCTCTATTGGAGGGCTCAAAGTGGTAACCGAAAACGGCTGGTTTGCTGCTCGACCATCAGGTACCGAAGATATTTATAAAGTGTACGCAGAGAGTTTTAAGGGAAAGGAGCACCTCGCACAAATACAGGATGAAGCACGTGCAATTATCAGCGCTGCATTCAGTTCAGCAGGGGTATGATTGAAAACAGGGTTCAGGGGGACGGGAGCAGGGGACAGAGAGTTGGTTGAAAAAGACGAACGTTGAGTATTCAACGCTCAACATTGATGATTTCGTAAAAAGTCTTTTTTGTTAACTATTTGGAATAATTACAATTTATTTTAAATTTATTTCATTTTTTTATTGCATTTCAACCTGTTTTATGATAGAATATTGATATATTATCAATAGGTTACAGGAGAAACACATGATTTATACCAGAGATCACAAAACAGGTTACCTTTTCGATCCATGGGAGTATCTTGGGCCCAAAAGGCGTAAGCTCATGGATGAATCATGGGCTGGGCTATTCAGGAAAGAAATCCTTGGTGAGCTTCCTGTTAACAAGATAGCCCCTTTCTTCACTGCTGATTTTGGGCGACCAACCAAAGAGCTCTATACCGTGTTGGGGGCTTTAATTATCCAACAGATGCAAGACCTGTCCGATGAGGATACGATACCCCAGCTGGCTTTCAACCTTCAGTGGCATTACGCTCTTGATATTACCACTGAATCCGATGAAGCCAAATATATGTGTCCAAAAACCTTGTGGAACATGCGAAAGATTGTCACAGATAACGAACTGGATAACGTTTTATTTAACCAGATCACTGATAAACTTGCCAAGGTGTTCCAAGTAGATACCAGTAAGCAGCGGATCGATTCTGTTCACATCAAGTCCAACATGCGTCGTCTCGGTCGTATAGGCATCTTTGTAAAGAGCATCCATAAATTCATGGTCAATTTAAGACGTAAGCACAAGAAAATATTTGAAACCCTTGAAAAGGATCTGGTAGAGAAGTATCTTTCCAAAAAGGCACTCTCATGTTTTTCTATGGTGAAGCCCTCAGAGTCAGAAAGAACCCTTACCTCAGTAAGTGCTGACCTTTTTGAACTGGTGCAGCGTTTCAGTGATCAATCTGATATAACTGCCATGCACAGCTACCAGTTGCTGCTTCGGATTTTGAAAGAGCACTGCAACGTGACCGAAGCTTCAGATAGCACGCCAGCAGAGGTTTCGGTAAAACCTTCTAAGGAGGTTCCCTCCAACTCCCTGCAGAACCCTTCAGATTCCGATGCTGGCTATGACGGTCATAAGGGACAAGGATATCAGACACAAATGATGGAGACCTATTGTGACGAAAAAGATAAAGAGGTCAAATCCACAACGCTCAATCTGATTACCTATGTTGAATCTGAACCAGCCTGTGAAAGCGATGCTAATGGCTTACTACCTGCTATCAAATCCACCAAAGATCGTGGTCTTGGTCCTGATGAAGTGCTGGCCGATTCC
>JAZFSJ010000571.1:0-3053 GCA_036446115.1 Thermodesulfobacteriota bacterium
TTTCTTCTGCCATTTTCATGCGCTCTGCATAAGATGTTTTATACACCTCTGCATCTTCTATCTCTCCCTCGGTTAAGCATGATAAGGATGTGCTTAACAGAATAATAGGTAGTAGTAGTTTCCAAAGTTTCATGGTGACCTCCTTATTAAATACGGTAGAGTATCATTTATGTATGAAGTGTTATACAATATCTTTTGACTCTATCATTACTTCTTTTTTCCTGCGTAAATCTTTAATAATCAGGTAGGTGGAATATGCGAAACCGGCTATGATCACAGACATGATCTTCCAGTTAATGTGTACCCAGGGTTCCTTGAGCATTCCCCACTTGGCCAGGATCTCCACATCATTCCAGAGGACAGTAACGGTGGGGATTGCGTATCTCAGGTTAGCGCCGAATTTATCGAAGCTTAGGAGTTTATAGCAAAGGTAGAAGAAGACAGAAAATGATACAAAAAATACGGCATAACAGAACCAGGATTGGGGACCAAATATCTGATCATCATAGGCAATCATAAGCACCACATAGCCTGTCCAGGTGATCATAATGTATTCAAAGGCGGTGCGGGGTCCATAATTACTAATTTTTCCCGTCGCAACGACCCCTCGCATAAGCCGCAGCTTCCTCCTTAAGAAATAAATAAAATTGCAGCGAACGCTCTCCTGATACATGAGGTAGGTGAAGACCATAAGGAGCGCCATAAAAGTGAATTTCATAATGCGGTATTCCGGGTAACTGCCGTTGAAGGTATAGGTAACCCCCATACGGTGTCCACCGTACATCAGGCTATATTCAAAGGCAAACCAGAGGCCCAGGCCACCTAACACTCCCCAAAAACTCTGCCAGCCGTCTCGTTTACACCAACGCGTCATGTAAATAGTCAGAAAACCGATGATGGCACAGCCCCAGGCATAATCATATTTGATTACCGGGTTGTGTTTTTCAATCAGCACCATTACGATGTGGGCTATGGCGGCAAGTCCGAAGATCCACGTCAGAGATACTGCTGTGTAGAAAATAGATTTTAGTGTAATGGATTTTTTCTTTGCCATTTTTTTTACCTCCTATGAATTAAAGGTTAAATTGAAAGGGGTTGGTTTTAATGTAAATGTTTGTTTTATATGATAAGCCTGGTAGTAGTTATTTCGAATAGGCGAAAGACTGGGCTTTGATGAGTGATAAGAGGTAGAACCCCAGATTCATTGTCATATGTCCACATTGCTATCTGATTTTTTGGGGAAAAGTTAAGAGAGGGGGTGATGAGGTCTTTTTGCCTGAAAAGATTTTCAATCACCTGATTTTGTGGGATTAATACCGGTGAACTATTGCCAGGTGTGAGAGTCTGGGAAAAAGGGCACATAATGAGATACACAAAAGCAAAAATGAGGGAAAAACTTATGAGAGGTTTAATGTTTTTCATTTGCTTGTATAGTGAGTTCACTGATTTTGTATTCTTTTGCTTAATGAAGACATCACAGGAATAAGTATCTGATACATTTCTTTATGGAGTTTCCTGCCAAAAGGAGTAATGGAATAATATTTACGATCCGCACCAAGAGTGGATGGTTTTAGTTGACTCTTTAAAATGTCATCTTTTTCCATTAGCCTTAGTTTTTTGTAAAGATTGTTTTTATCAATGTCAAAAGCCCCCCTGGTGATTTGCAAAATTTCTTCCTTGATTTCATAGGCGTATCTCGGTTTTTGCAGGATGAGATGAAGTGTCACAAACTGGAGGAACCCCCGTTTGAGATCGAAATTGAGCTGATCAATTTGCCTTTTGATGATAGTAGCGTTATCCATTTTCACCTATTAGTGTATTTTAAAACAATAAGTCTGTGAGATGTATTCTAACAAACTAATAGTTAATTTTATTATATAATATTTGTTATTGTCAAGAAAATGTTTTATCCTCCTGGCCGTTTTGTGATATAAACAGGTATTGAGAGGATCTAAAAAATGGACATAGTTTCAATCGTAATAATAGCAGTCGGATTAGCTATGGATGCCTTCGCTGTTTCTATCACCAGTGGAATCACCATAAAGCGTTTGCATATAAATCATGCCTTGAAGATTGCGCTCTTTTTTGGCTTGTTTCAGGCCTTCATGCCCATAATAGGGTGGTTAGCAGGCCTTAGTTTAAGGGATTATATTTCAGCTATTGACCATTGGATCGCATTTGGACTTTTGAGTTTTATTGGCTGTAAAATGATTTATGAGTCTATTACAGTCCAGTCAAACAAGAAAGAAATAAATCCCTTGAATGTCTACGTGTTATTGGTGCTTTCCGTTGCTACCAGTATCGATGCCCTTGCCGTTGGGATAAGCTTTGCATTTTTAAAAGTGTCTATTGTAACCCCCGTGATAATAATTGGAACCGTAACATTTCTGTTGTCATATCTTGGCGTTTACATTGGTGATAGAATTGGACACTTTTTTGAGAACAAAATCGAAATCGCAGGTGGCATTCTCCTAATCGGTATTGGGATTAAAATACTGGTTGAAGGTTTGGTGTAATGCTTCAACTGCAATTCAGTCCTGCCGATTACCCCTTCCTCTTTGATAGCACCGAGTCAATAGCCTGGTAAAAGGCTTCAATCACGTGTTTCTGATACTTTCCTACGGGAACACCATTATATATTACGTGGGTTTTCCCCTGGAGCATTTCCCTGGTGTAGGGAACAGACATGTCGGGATAATCAACGGGATCATCTATGTCATACTGGTCAAAGTTTTCAAAGCATTTCATGGCATGGTGCATTAGAGTGTCTGAATTTTCTGCGAAAAACTCAATGGGAAGACCGATAGCATAGTCATAGCCGTCTTTTATCGCATTCCAGTATGCGCGGTTAGTAGAGAGATACTTCTCATCAGGGTCCCAGATAGGATCAGCGAACTCATCCTGACAGGCTACCACGTTGGTGCGGCCAAACTTGTATTTGGCCACGACCTCTTTCACTTCCTCAAAGAGTTTGTCACGGTAAGCTGGTGCCTGTTGGAGCCATCCTTACCATTTGAAATGGTCCCATGGCATTCCATGCACAGTTACTCCAA
>JAZFSJ010000572.1:0-2784 GCA_036446115.1 Thermodesulfobacteriota bacterium
CGTCATCCATCATATCCACTTTATTCAGCGCTACCACCATATAAGGCACTCCCACCTGTCTTGCAAGCAGTATATGCTCTCTTGTCTGAGGCATTGGCCCATCCGGTGCGCTTACTACCAGTATTGCTCCATCCATCTGCGCTGCTCCGGTTATCATGTTCTTTACATAATCTGCGTGCCCAGGACAGTCTACATGAGCGTAGTGCCTGGTATCTGTTTCATATTCTACGTGTGCTATGTTTATTGTTATTCCTCTTTCCTTTTCTTCTGGCGCCTTGTCTATATTATCAAACGATACGTACTGTGCCTGTCCTGTTTTTTCCAGTACCTTAGTTATTGCTGCTGTTAGTGTCGTCTTGCCGTGATCCACGTGTCCTATAGTCCCTACGTTTAAGTGTGGCTTAGTTCGTTCAAATTTGGCCTTTGACATCTCGTCTACTACCTCCTACTCTGTTTTTTAATTTAAACAGCTTTTGCCTTCAACTCTTCAGACAACATACCAGGCAATACTGAATAGTGAGAAAACTCCATTGTAAATGTTCCCCTGCCCTCAGTGATTGATCTAAGGTTAGTAGCATAACCAAACATCTCTGAGAGTGGCACTTCAGATTTTACAGCCTGAAGCGGGCCTCTAAGCTCAGTCCCGCTAACCTTACCCCTTCTTGAACTTAAATCACCAATCACATTGCCCATATGGTCCTCAGGAACAACAACCTCAACACTCATTACCGGCTCAAGAATATTTCCGCCTGCTTTTCTTACTGCGTCCTTAAGTGCCATGGAAGCGGCTATTTTAAATGCAATTTCAGAAGAATCAACTTCATGATAAGAACCGTCGTACAAAGTAACTTTTAAATCAACCATTGGGTACCCGGCAACTACACCAGTTTCTATAGCTTCAAGCAGTCCTTTTTGTACAGCAGGGATATATTCTTTCGGTATAGTTCCACCTTTAATTTCATCTACAAATTCAAAACCGGAACCCCTTTGCTGTGGGTCAACTTTAATCTTCACATGTCCGTATTGACCTCTACCACCAGACTGTCTAATAAATTTATTTTCTACGTCAACACTCGCGCGTATAGTTTCTTTATATGCTACCTGGGGTTTTCCAATATTAGCATCTACATTAAATTCTCTTTTCAGTCTATCTACGATTATCTCTAAGTGTAATTCACCCATTCCGGATATAATAGTTTGCCCGGTCTCGTCATCATATCTCACCTTAAAAGAAGGGTCTTCAGTCGCAAGCTTACTAAGAGACAGCCCCAGCCTTTGCTGGTCAGACTTTGTTTTTGGTTCTATAGCAATAGATATGACGGGGTTTGGGAAATTCAGGCTTTCTAAAACAATCCTATTTCTCTCATCACACAAAGTATCACCTGTTACAGAAGTTTTAAGCCCAACTGCCGCTGCTATATCTCCCGCTACAACTTCGGCAACTTCTTCCCTCTTATTGGCATGCATTCTGAGCAATCTGCCAATTCTTTCTCTATTATTATTGGAAGAGTTATAAACCGTGCTACCCGATGCAAGTTTTCCTGAATATACCCTGATATAAGTGAGCTGACCTACATAAGGATCAGTCATAATCTTAAAAACCAGCGAAGAAAATGCAGCATTAGGATCTGCTGGTCTTGTTACTTCCTCATTTGTATCAGGGTTTATTCCCTTTACCTCAGGCACATCCAGCGGGCATGGCAAATAATCCACAATTGCATCTAGCAATAATTGCACACCCTTATTTTTAAATGCACTTCCAGCAAATACAGGAACTATTTGTAAATCAATAGCACTTTTTCTTAAAACTTGTTTAATTTTTTCTTTAGATATATCACCGCCCTCAAGGTATTGCTCCATCAAATCTTCGTCGACATCAGAAAGAGCTTCAAATAGCTGCTCTCTTCCCTTTTCGACAAGCTCTGAATAGTCTGCAGGAATATCTACCAAACTGTATTCTGAACCCAGAGTCTCATCATCCCATACCGCATATTTCATCTCGACCAAATCGATTATTCCTGCTAAAAGATCATTCTCAATAATAGGAATTTGGACATATACTGGATTAGAGTTTAATCTTTCCTTTATCTGTCCAACAACCTTGAAAAAATCAGCCCCAACCTTATCCATCTTATTAACAAAAGCTATCCTGGGAACTTCGTACCTATCAGCCTGTCTCCATACAGTTTCGGATTGAGGCTCAACACCTCCGACACTATCAAATACTACTACTGCACCATCCAATACTTTTAACGATCTTTCCACCTCTATAGTGAAATCTACGTGGCCTGGAGTATCAATTATGTTAATAGTATGGTCTTTCCAAAAACAAGTGGTTGTGGCAGATGTTATGGTAATACCCCTTTCACGTTCCTGCTCCATCCAGTCCATTGTGGCAGTTCCTTCATGCACTTCCCCAATTTTATACGTAAGACCTGTATAGAATAATATTCTTTCAGTAGTCGTAGTTTTACCAGCATCAATATGAGCTATAATTCCAATATTCCTAAGTTTTCTCATTCTATCACTCATTTTAACCACTTTTACCATCTGTAGTGTGCAAAAGCTCTGTTGGCCTCTGCCATCTTACTTGTATCTTCTTTCTTCTTTATAGCACCACCTTTATTTTGTGCCGCATCCAATAATTCATTTGCTAACTTTTCAGTCATAGAATTTGCATTCCTGTTTCTAGAAGCTGCAACAAGCCACCTAATCGCAAGAGTCTGTCTTCTAAATGAAGTTACTTCCATAGGTACTTGATAAGTAGCTCCTCCAACCCTTCTG
>JAZFSJ010000573.1:0-2599 GCA_036446115.1 Thermodesulfobacteriota bacterium
GTTAAACACCTCTAGATCACATCCATTGCACGCGCCAATGTTTGCATGGTAGCAGTTTACTACCTTTTTTGTGGTATCGATTGGAGATAGAATCGTCATACTACTTAATATACTGTGTGATTAAAACGTGACTTTGGAATTTTCTCTTACATGAAGGACAAAGATTTACCCACTCCAGCTTCTGGACGTTGATTCCACCTTTAGAAAAAAGGTCCTTAACCGTTTTTGAGACTACTTTTTTAGTGCCGATAATCTCCCGGCAGTCCTCACACCTCTTGAGCTTAATCCTCAGCTCGTTGTGTAACGCATCCTTGTTAAAGGAAGGCAGTTCGTTTCCTGCAAGAAAAGTGATTGCCTCTTCAGGACATGCCTCCATACATAAGTCGCAGTAGAGGCAATTGACCAGATTGATATCAATAATTTTATACTTTCTATTCTCTGAAATGTTAATAGCGTCAGCAGGACAGACTTTGGCGCACGCGCCACAACCGGTACATTTCTTATCGTGCAGTATCATTTTCTTATGAGAAGGAGGAACGGGAACGGGTGGTTTTGCAGTTTTAGTTGTGTCTGCTTTTTGATCCGCTAATTTAACAACAGCTTCTTTCAATTCGCTAATAAGATGCAGCTTAAACATGTAGCCTCATCAGGGTTAAGGATTAATGTCGTAAAAATTCAGCAAATATGTTTCAGATGGCTAAATAAAAATTTCGATAGACAAGGCTTAGTGATTTTTCAGGTGCGAGATAATACATATGGTATGTCGAGTGCCTGAAAAATTGCTGCAACGCAGTAGATCGGACTTTTTACGACGCCATCAATGTTCCACACAGGAGAAACAAAGATCAAGGCTGTTAATACTGATACGTGCATCAGCTATATAGGTTCCCCTTAACATGGTGGGGATAAGCTGTAAGTTTGAAAAGGTAGCTGTCTTTATTTTCCAACGAAGCGGGCGATTGTTTTCACCGGTAAAAATATAGTGGACGGTTTCACCCCTGGGTGATTCAACAGCAGACACACTATCAGTGTAGGGTGGAATTTCTCCTGTCTTCAGATTGATTTCTCCTTCCGGCATTTTTTCAAGGGCTTCCCGGATAAGATAAAGGGACTGATTCATTTCATCAAGCCTGATGGAGATGCGGGCAAAGTTGTCACCTTCATCCCGGCAAATTTTCTCAACTGCCAGATTATCGTAAGCGGCGTAAGGATGGTCAACCCGTACGTCTATTTCGATTCCTGCGGCCCGTGCGGTTTGACCAACGGCACATAAAGTTTGTGTGTCAGTGTGCGGAAGAGTGCTTACACCTTTCAATCGTGAGAAAAAGGATGGTTCCGACTGCAGCCCCTCAAGAATAGCCGTAAGGTGCTTTTCTATCTGCTTAATCAGCTTATGCAGAGGTTGTTGCTTTTGTACAATATCTCTCTTCACCCCGCCGATCACGTTCATTTCAAATATGATCCGATTGCCGGTTAATAACTGAGAGAGTTCAAGAATACACTGTTGCAGGGTGCAACACTTCATAAAGAGGTGCTTAAACCCCTGCATGTGACAGAGTGATGCCAGCCAGAGAGAGTGGCTGTATAATCTTTCAACTTCCAGGAGGAGAGTCCTGATGAATTGTGCTCTGGGGGGTGCTTCCAGATGAGCTGCTGCTTCTATGGCTTGACAATAGCAGGTGCTGTGAGAGAAACCACAACAGGCACAAATCCTTTCTGCCACAAGAGGGATCTGATTATAGTTGAGCGCACTGTCGGCCATCTTTTCTATGCCCCTGTGGTTGTAAAACCCCCGATAATCGACATCAACAACTTTTTCTCCATAGATGAAAAGATTAAGATAGGTTGTTGTTTCCTTCTGTGCATAGAAAGAACCTAAAGGGAGTAAGGTTGTGCTTGCTGGCAGTGGTTTCAGGCCTGGTGCAACTCCAGATGCAGAAGCCGGTTTGTGGTCGAATGCAAAATCTTCTCTTAAGGGGTATACTCCTTCAGGCCAGTCATCCGCTAAAATAAGCCTTCGAAGATCAGGATGCCCTTGAGGAATTATACCACTCATATCCCTAAGCTCCCTTTCTGCCCAGTTTGCTCCGGGAATAATCGGGGTAATAGAATCGATCAGGGGATTCGAGGATGCCAGATCTGCTTTGATACACAGGAAGGCCTTCTCTTTATCGAAAGAGAAAAGATAGATAACAGTGAAGTTCCCACTCTTTTTTCTGTGGTCGATTGCAGCACAGGTAGCAAATCTTCCGTGAAGCTGGATAGAAATGTATTCAACTATATTTTTTAACAAAGAAGCATCAGTTTTAAGATAGGTTGCGGTGGGATTGCTGTTGTCTATGGTAATCTGCTCACCGAATGTTTCTTTGAGATTTTTGATGGTTGTATTTGGCAAATGTGCTTCCATATCTCATTAAGCTCGTTACGCCACCAGCTCAGTTGATGCGAATTCAATCCTCCCGCCGGGGCGGAATAAAGTACAGATACTTATTAGTAACCCCACAACGCAAGTTATTCTTAAAACCTATAAATGTTTGAGAAAGTATACTCTGTGTTGTGGAGCAATTCTTGAGTATCGCTGAAGGGTTAATGCTTCTTG
>JAZFSJ010000574.1:0-2448 GCA_036446115.1 Thermodesulfobacteriota bacterium
GGTACAATACTGACTGTAGCGGGGCGATAAAGGCCCTGGAAGAAAAGATGGAACTGAAGAATAAGAAGGCAATGCTCTTGGGAGCAGGAGGTGCTGCCCGGGCAATTGCCTTTGGGCTTAAAGAGAAAGGCGCTGATATTACAATTCTTAATCGAACAGTTAAAAAGGCTGAGATGCTTGCCTCAGAACTTAATTGTCAATATGGTGGTTTAGACCTTGTTGAATCGTTCAAACCTGATGTTTTAATTAACACTACCGCGTTAGGAATGTATCCCAGAGTGGATGATATGCCGGTTAAAAAGGAATTTTTAAAGGATATGCTGGTTTTTGATATTGTCTATAACCCGCTTAAGACCCGTTTGATTAAAGAAGCGGAACAAAATGGCTGCGATACTATCCTGGGTCTTGAGATGTTTGTAAATCAGGCAGCCCTGCAGTTCGAGCTCTGGACCGGCAAGGAGGCTCCCATTAAGTTGATGAGAAACCTTGTGGTGAAGGAACTCTCATGAATCTCTTAGTGAGAAAATCCTCGTTAGAGGGAAGCATAGAGATACCGGGCTCTAAATCTCATACCATACGGGCAGTGGTTATTGCTTCCCTGGCAAAGGGGACATCAAGGATTATAAGCCCCTTGGATTCAGGAGATACCCGCTCGGCTGTGGTAGCGTGCAGGGCGTTAGGCGCTGAGATTGAGACAGGCAAAGAGTGGGTGGTCAAAGGTTTCGGGGGTAGCCCCGGGCTTAGGGGAAAAGAGATTGATGTGGGGAACTCCGGCACTTCTCTCAGGCTTACCACCAGCGTGGCTGCACTGCAGGAGGAAGAGGTTATTTTTGACGGGGATGCGTCCTTGAGGACCCGTCCTTTGCAATCCCTTCTGGATGCGCTGAACAATTTGGGAGCAAAAGCGCACTCTCTCAATCACAATGGATGTTGCCCGATTAGTATTAGGGGAAAGATGAGAGGTGGGAAAACTGAGGTGAGTGGTATTACCTCTCAGTATCTCTCCAGCCTTCTTATCAGCACCCCCCTTTTAGAGGAAGACACTGAAATTAAAGTTGCTGACCTTCACGAAAGACCTTATGTGGAAATGACCTTAGCCTGGTTAAAAGAACAGCAGATTGATTATTACCAGGAGGGATGGGAGACCTTTCGAGTGAAGGGAAGACAGCACTACCATCAATTTGACAAAAGGGTACCGGGTGATTTTTCTTCTGCTACCTTTCCGCTTTGTGCTGCGGTGGTTACCCCTTCCAAGCTTTTGCTTAAGGGGCTCGACATGAATGATACCCAGGGGGATAAAGAGGTAATTACCATGCTAAGGTCGATGGGCGCCGATATTCGAACAGAAGAGGAAGGAATCCTGGTTAACTCAAGCGAACTTACGGGTTGTGAGCTCGATTTGAACAATACCCCTGATGCCCTTCCTGCCCTGGCTGTGGTGGGCTGTTTTGCCAGGGGAGAGACAAGGTTAAAGAATGTCGCGCAAGCCAGGATCAAGGAAACCGACCGGATCAAGGTAATGGCAAAAGAGCTTTCCAAAATGGGGGCTAAAATTGAAGAGATGGAAGACGGGCTTATTATCAGACAGAGTAAACTTAAAGGGACAAGGGTGAGTGGTTATCATGACCATCGGGTGGTGATGGCGCTTTCACTTGCGGGAATGATGGCTGAAGGGGAAACAGAGATTGATAGTGCCGAGGCTGTCGATATTACCTTTCCCGGGTATGTGGAAAAGATGTGCCAACTGGGTGCCCGGATGAAAGTGGCAGTATAGGTAAGTCTTTTTTATAAAGTGATTGTTTGCTTTGAAAACCCCGTGCTTCGCACGGGGTCGCAAAAGGAAACATTAGCACTTCCGTGCTTCCTTTGTTTGACGGCCTTTGGCCGTAAAACAAAGCCACCCGTTTCACGGGTGGTAGTTTACTTAATAACCATAGGATGAGCTGAAAACAATTCAAACGATCCTGGATACTGGTTGCTCGATGCTAGATCAAAAAATCCAGTGTCTTTTATTAATTGACTTGAAAGGGGTTTAACGGTGGATAGAGACGATTTTTATCAAAAATTAAGGAGTAGGGTAAAAGAGTGGGCTTTAAGGGAAGGGAAAGATAACAAGGCACTAAAATATGTGCTCCTGGCGCCTGATTTCTTTCATCTTCTCTGTAAATTGATGTTCGATCCCAGAGTTCCCGGAAGCGAAAAGGCAAAGGTAGGTGGTGCCATTGCTTATTTTGTCTCGCCTATTGATCTGGTGCCGGAAGGTTTAATTGGTCCTATAGGATATGTTGATGATGTTGCCCTTGCTGCCTATGTACTTAATAGTGTTCTAAACAGTGTTGGCCCTGAGGTTTTGGAGGAGCATTGGGCAGGTGATGGCGATGTTCTGAAAAACATTCAGGAAGTTTTGAGAGTTGCTGATGAAATCATTGGTTCAGGTATGTGGAAGAA
>JAZFSJ010000575.1:0-2494 GCA_036446115.1 Thermodesulfobacteriota bacterium
CAATCTGTGCAACCTTTTGTGCCGCATCCTTCATGTCTAGTGCCGTGATCAGATTAAGTTCTGATTCAGACAGGATTTTTCGACCCTCTTCAACATTGGTCCCTTCCATTCGGATGACTACAGGGACGTTGATATCAGCCTTTTTTGCCGCCTCAACAACACCTTTCGCCAGAACATCACATCGTAATATTCCGCCGAAAATGTTAATCAGAATTCCTTTTACATTCTTGTCGTTGAGTATAATCCTGAATCCGTTCTCAACCATTTCTGCACTTGCCCCACCGCCTACATCAAGAAAATTTGCAGGTTCCGCCCCCGCGAGTTTAATTGTATCCATGGTAGCCATAGCCAGACCGGCGCCGTTGACCATATTCCCCACGTTTCCATCCAAATTAATATAGTTGAGGTTGAACTTGGATGCTTCAACCTCTAACGGATCCTCTTCGTCAATATCACGGTACTCAAGGATATCCTTGTGGCGGAAAAGAGCATTATCGTCGAAATTAATCTTTGCATCCAATGCTATAAGGGTTTCCTCCGCCGTGATAACAAGTGGATTTATCTCCACCAGCGAACAGTCATATTCAACAAATAGTTTGTACAGGCTATTAAGCATAGAAATAAAATTTTTTATAATAGATGGATTAAGCTTCAGGCCAAAGGCAATCTCTCGACAATGAAAGGGTTGGATGCCTAAAAGAGGGTTAATGTAAGCTTTTATTATCTTCTCAGGTGTTTCTTTTGCCACTGATTCAATATCCATTCCACCGGCTTCGCTGGCCATTATAACAATCTTTGCGGTTGCTCTATCGGGAATAATGCTTAGGTAAAGTTCCTTTTCTATATTGAGCCCCTCTTCTATCAAAACCTTCTTAACAAGCCTTCCTTCAGGTCCTGTCTGATGAGTAATCAGCGTCATACCAATTATCTCGTTGGCTAAACTTTCGATTTCAGCTATTGATTTCGCAAGTTTTACTCCACCTCCTTTTCCCCTGCCTCCGGCATGAATTTGGGCCTTAACGGCAATCGGGAATCTACCCAGTTTTTCCGCAACCTTTTTTGCTTCGCCGGAGCTGAAAGCAACTCCACCGGTCGGTATGGGAATACCATATTGCTTAAATAAGACTTTGGCCTGATATTCGTGAATCTTCATAATATCTTCCTCGCTTATCGAATAAAGCCATATGTTTATTGATTACTATCAAAAATAGAAAGTAATTTGCATGCGGCGTTGGTGGGAGAGACCGTCCCCTTTTCAACATCCTTTAAGATATCGGGCAACAGCTTTTTGACATCAGAATTTTTATAAAACTGATCTTTAAGCCCATCTTCCAGCAGAGACCACATCCAGTCAAGAGACTGTTTCCTACGTTTTTCATCCAGCTCACCTGTGGCTAAAAGCTTTCTTTTATGCTCTAAAACTATCTCCCAGATTTCATCCAGACCGATCATCTCAAGCGCGCTGCATGTGAGAACAGGAGGTGACCAGGTAGGAGATGGAGGATTTAGAAGATTTAGGGCTGCTTCATAGTCTTTTTGTGCTATATTTGCCTTTTCAACATTGTTTTCATCTGCCTTGTTGATAGCAAGCGCATCAGCTATTTCCAGAATCCCTTTCTTTATTCCCTGGATTTGATCCCCTGCTCCCGCCAGCATTAGCACCAGAAAAAAATCAACCATGGAGGCCACCTTTGTTTCAGACTGACCGGCTCCAACAGTTTCCACGATAATCACATCAAAGCCGGCAGCTTCGCAAATAAGGATTGTTTCCCTGGTTTTTCGTGCAACACCTCCAAGAGCACCGCTTGAAGGGGAGGGGCGGATAAATGCCCTTTCCTCGACGGATAGTCTCTCCATGCGTGTCTTGTCTGCCATTATACTGCCGCCGCTTCTTGTGCTGCTGGGATCAACGGCCAAAACAGCCACGCGATGCTTCTTTTGTACAAGGCTTATGCCAAAGTTCTCTATAAAAGTGCTCTTTCCAACACCCGGAACCCCTGTTATTCCAAGTCTTACTGCATTACCAGTATAAGGAAGTAGAAGATTTAAAATGTTCTGTGCCATTTCCTGGTGAGCAGGCAGCGAGCTTTCAATCAGTGTAATGGTCTTGGAAAGAATTCGCCTGTCATGTTTCAGCACACCCTGAACATAATATTGAAGATCTTCAGAGATCACTTCTTTTGCTCCAGAGCATCGAGCACCCGATGTGCTGAGTCTATAATAGGTGTTCCAGGGCCGAATATGCCTGTCACTGCAACACCCGCATCATAAAGGAAATCATAATCGCCCGGCGGGATTACTCCACCGACAACGACCAGAATATCGTCACCGCCTTCTGCTTTGAGGGCTTCCATAAGCTGGGGGATCAGAGCTTTGTGGCCCGCAGTAAGTGTTGACACGCCGACGATGTGAACATCGTTTTCTACAGCCATCCGGGCCGCTTCTTCGGGGGTCTGAAACATGGGGCTGATATCAACGTCAAATCCTAGGTCAG
>JAZFSJ010000576.1:0-2270 GCA_036446115.1 Thermodesulfobacteriota bacterium
CCTCTTCTATAGGCTGGCCCGCCTCCTTGCACTTCCAGATCTCATTTCCAACGTTTGAAATCATAGGAATCTGGAGTTTGTCGTCTTCCTGGGTCAATGCAGCCATTCGAATACGCTCCATAACAGAATAGGAGTATTCCAGGCCGTAACCCAGTCCACCCGTTGTTGGATCTATCAAGATGTTATCACTCTGCACGCCGAGATTTCCTAGTAATATGTTTAACTGCTTAGCAAGATTAACATCGATCGGTGTAGAGGCCACAATGGTGTGATTGTAGGCGAGCGCACTGGCACCCACGCCTTTGTGGTTCCCTTCTTCAACAGGTGAGAGGGCAAGATTATTTCCTTCACACGTCTCCGAGATCTTCTTTAAGACCTCTTCATCTTTCTCCTTATTTGCTGTGCCCCACACAATGAGTGGCACATCAATAGCACTGAGCACCTTTTTCGCCACCTCTGCGGCTTCGTCGGCACTCCTGTCCATTCCATTGGGGTCGGTACTCTTCAACTGGAGCACAATCATATCTGCTCCATATTCATCGACACACTTTTTGGCCCAAGCATCAGGCGAAGAAATGACATCCTTAAGCGGCTCTACTACCGCCGCTGGCCATTCCTGTGAAGGATCATAATCCCAGACCTCCATGGCAATCTTTGCAGGATTCGGCATGTTTCCTTCAAATAGATGAAACGGGTATGAGTCTTCTCCTCCTAGCTTAACAGCGCCATTTCCCACTCCTACAGTGGTTTCTCCTATTTTTCCAGAATAGTGCTGTTTGGGAATCTCAAAGGCCACTTTTTAACCTCCTTTTTTGAAAATCTATGAAAATGAAACCCTTTACTGATGGGTTAGCCTATTTAAAATTTTTCACTGACCAAAGAGGGATAATAAATTTCTCTCTTTACAATATTAGGTAGAAAAGATTAATTTATTCAGGAAAGAATGATAAAAGATGGTCTACAAAAAGATATGGAAAACAAAATCTAAACAAACCAAAAACCTTTGTCAAGTAAAAGTTTAAAGGATATGGAGGGTCAAAATCGTTGTTTTCATTTGTGGGAAAACTATTATAGAAGGGCAAGGATGTCAAGGTAAGAAAAATAAGGTTTGAGATGGTTAGAAGGCCATTTAAGAGATGGGCTCCCTATTTAGATCTTTAACAGTCAAGAACTTACCTGAAAGGCAGATACAGGTTGTACATCAGCCAACCAGTACAAGACCTACCATTCGTCTGGTTGAAGATAATGACATTCAAGGGGTTGTTGAGGTCATCTAATATCATGATTGATAAGTTTGGAGATCCACACATAGTTGATTGGGCTGCGGCTATAACGAGTGAGGAGTTTTCTATTTACCTTTTGAGAATAATCTATAAAAACTTTATTGAAGATGATTTTAAGGCAGTAATTAAGCTTAAGATGTGTTATTGTACCGGGGGATTAACCGATGAAGAAAAAAGGAATTATGCACATAGAAGAATTACTGAGCCCGCTACAAGAGCTATCAGAGATGTCGCTAGAAGGTGTCGACAAAGAATTGCCTGAAAAATTTGGTTATCTCGCTTGGGAGGTTTAGAAAAATATAAATTTCTTTATAAACTGAAAATAAAGGCTTGACAGGGAAAAAGAAAAACTTTATAGTATATTCTTTAGTTCTTTGAAAACTAAATAGTGAATACCGATTGTGGGCGTTTCATTCCTAATACAAGATTAGTACTTTAAAAAGATTAAATTTGAGAGTTTGATCCTGGCTCAGAATGAACGCTGGCGGCGCGCCTAACACATGCAAGTCGAACGAGAAATCTCGAGCTTGCTCGAGAGAGTAAAGTGGCGCACGGGTGAGTAACGCGTGGGTAACCTGCCCTTGAATCTGGAATAATCCACCGAAAGGTGGCCTAATACCGGATATTGTCCTTAGAACCACGGTTCTCTGGATGAAAGCTGACCTCTTCTTGAAAGTTGGCGTTTAAGGAGGGGCCCGCGTACCATTAGCTTGTTGGTGGGGTAAAGGCCTACCAAGGCTACGATGGTTAGCTGGTCTGAGAAGATGTCCAGCCACACTGGAACTGAAACACGGTCCAGACTCCTATGGGAGGCAGCAGTGAGGAATTTTGCGCAATGGGGGAAACCCTGACGCAGCGACGCCGCGTGAGTGAAGAAGGCCTTCGGGTCGTAAAGCTCTGTCAAGTGGGAATAAAGTCCCGCGATTAATAGCCGCGGGATCTGAAGGTACCATTAAAGGAAGCACCGGCTAACTCCGTGCCAGCAGC
>JAZFSJ010000577.1:0-8221 GCA_036446115.1 Thermodesulfobacteriota bacterium
AGGCACGGAAATTTAAAGAAAGGACGGGAATGGAATTTGACCTTAGCTTAGATGAGGATGTTAAGATAGATGAAGATCGTTCTACGACATTGTTCCGCATCTTACAGGAAACACTCACCAATACTACCCGTCATGCCCATGCAACCAGGGTCAAAGTATGCATGCAAAAGGAGGATAGTCAGGTGGTGTTAGAAGTAAATGATAATGGGATGGGGATTACCACAGAGCAGATTTCTGATCATAGCTCTTTGGGATTAATCGGGATGCGAGAACGTGTCCTTTTTTGGAATGGTGAAGTCAACATCAGTGGCATTCAGGGTAGGGGAACTACGGTGAGGGTGACAATTCCGCTTGATAAAAGATAGTCTCTCGCAAAGATGCGCACGACACTAAGAAAAATGATAATTGATCTGAAATAATCCTAAAGCCATAATCCAAAATACCACAAAGGAGTCACCCTATGATCAAACTTCTCATCGCAGATGATCACGCCGTTGTGCGAGAGGGACTGAAGCAAATTGTCTCAGAAACCAATGATATGGTTATTGTTGGTGAAGTGTCTAATGGTCAAGAAGTTTTGGAGGAGGTGTGGAGAAGTGAGTGCGATGTGGTGTTACTGGATATCTCCATGCCTGGCAGAAGTGGAGTAGATATTTTAAAACAGTTAAGAAGTGAGAGCACCAAACATCCCATTCTGATATTAACTATGTATCCTGAAGAACAGTATGCTGTGCGAGTTTTAAAGGCAGGAGCATCTGGATATTTAACGAAAAGATGTGAACCGGAAGAATTGTTGGCAGCTATCCGAAAGGTATCGCGGGGTGGGAAATATATTAGCTCTTCTCTTGCTGAGACATTAGCTTTCGAGATAGTAGTTGATAATACAAAGCCACCTCATGAGAAGCTTTCCGATAGGGAATATCAGGTGATGTGCATGATTGCTTTAGGGAGGAAAGTAAAAGAAATTGCGGTAGAACTGTCACTAAGCGTAAAAACTATCAGCACCCATCGGACACGTATTCTGCAAAAAATGAACATGAAAAACAATGCAGAAATCATCCGTTATGCTATAAAAAATAAGCTAGTAGAGTGAAGAGCGAAAGATTTTATAATTTGGATTGCGGATTAAAATATAATGCGCTCAAAGATTGCAAAGATTTCATATTAAACCCAAAATCCGAGATCCAAAACCGGTCCTATCCCCTCAAATGTCTTGAATAAATTCAAGTAGTGTTCCCAAGCTCATTCCTTATAGGATAAATCCTACAGCGAAAACAACCGAAATCCTACAAAAAAAAGAGCCTTTCGCTGATATTTCTCCCAAAGCTTTCTTTTATAATAGGTAAATCGAGATATATAAATTCTCGGCGATGCTCTTAAAAGCAAAACAAAAAATTGCACCATTTCTCCTGGAATTATCTACCAATAAAAGATGAGAAATCAGGAGACAAGATCAAGACTTACTGAAGCTATGGAATTGATCAGAAGACTCAAATTTAATGTAGATATCAGCGTTTATTAACGAAAATCTGTTTATTAAGTATATTAAAATGCTGTTCTAAAAAGCTTTTCACCCTTAAATCCTTCAGGAAGTATGGACTGAAAGCTGAAGACCGGGTGCGGGAAAATGGAAGATGAATATAAAAGCAAAAAGCAACTTATAGATGAATTAGCAGAACTGCGCCAACACAATGCTAAAATAGAAGCAAAAGAAACCAGACGCAAGCTATCGGGAAAAAAATTCAATAGTGCTATTGATATTGGCGAGCTGAAAAAGAGAAAGTCAGCACAGAGAAAGAGTGAGAGCTACTACCGTACACTTCTCTCCAGCATGCATGATGAAATCCTGGTGATCGACCGTAACTACAGGATTACGGACGTGAACAAGGACTACCTCGCTATTTTTGGCCGCAGCCGTGAGGATATTGTCGGAAAGCACTGCTACCATATCTTACACGGTAAAGACCAACCCTGTGACCAGACGGGCAAAGAGTGCAAGCTCTACAAGGTTTTTGCGAGGGGCGAACCGGAAAACTACCGTTACAAGCGTATCACAGTTGACGGCTCAATGATCTGGGTAGATATCCTCCTTTCCCCCTTGAGAGATGAAAACGGAAACATCACGCATGTGATTAAGGCTGAGCGGGATGCGAGCAAGGAGGTTCAGCTTGAGACGCAATTCCTTCAAAAACAGAAAATGGAATCAATGGGGACGCTGGCCGGGGGCATCGCTCATGATTTTAATAATATCCTTTCCACCATTATTATGAACACAGAGTTTGGTCTCAACAAACTGTCGCCGGTTACAGAGAGTTTGGAGGTTTTACTCAAAGCTGCACATCGTGCCAAAGACCTGGTAGAGCATATTTTAACCTTCAGTTGCAAAACGGAACAGAAGCTGCAAGCGTTATCTGTTTCTCCCATTGTTAAAGAGTCCATGAAACTGATCCGGGCATCATTGCCGGCGACCGAAGATATTTGCCAGCACATCAAGCCAACCTCAGATACGGTACTGGTGACACCCACGCAGATTAATCAGATTCTCATTAATCTGAGCTCAAACGCTGCCTATGCCATGCGCGAAGGTGGCGGAATACTCACCATAAGCCTGGTTGATGAGTTCTTTGATTCTGATGAAACAGAGGGAATAAATACGGATTTAAAGCCAGATTCCTATCTCAGGTTAACCGTGCGGGACACCGGTCATGGCATGGTTCCGGAGGTCTTGTCTAAGATCTTCGATCCCTTTTTTACCACCAAGAACATAGGGGAAGGGGCAGGTCTGGGACTCTCCGTGGTGCAATCAATGTGAAGAGTGAACCCGGAAGAGGTACTGTTTTTGATATACTCCTGCCTAAGGTTACTCTTGAAGGGGTATCAGAGGGTGAGTCTTATACTCTTCCTTCAGTTAAAAACAGGAGGATTTTGATCGTTGATGATGAAGAAGCTCTGGTCAATGTAGTGGAAAATGTGCTGTGCGATTTCGGCTACCGGGTGGTTGGCAAGACCGACAGTGTCGAGGCCATGCAGCTATTCAGACAGATACCTGAACAGTTTGATCTTGTTATTGCCGATTGCACCATGCCCCGCATAAGTGGTATGGAACTGGCAGAGGAAATGATGACTATCCGTCCTGATATCCCGATTATACTATACACGGGCTTCAACGAATCGGTGAACAGGGAAACGGCGGTGGCCATGGGCATTCGGGATTTGCTGATGAAGCCGATCTCTGTGTCAGAATTGACCGGAATGGTTGACAAACTATTGAGCAACCATTGAAGGATTAGATTTCTAAATGGCAAAGATATTAGTCATTGACGACGATCAGTTAATCTGCAACACCATGTCCCGTATCATCAAGGACATGGACCATGAGGTCACCTGTGATGCGACCCTTAAAGCGGGGATAAAGGATGCGCATGCGGGAGATTTCGATATTATTTTTTTAGATGTGGAGCTGCCCGATGGGAACGGACTCGAACAACTCCAGACTATTCAGACAGCGCCCTCCTCACCTGAGGTGATCGTCACCACGCAATTTGCAGATAGGAAGGGTGCAGAAACCGCAATCAAAAACGATGCCTGGGATTATATTAAAAAACCTTTATCTACTCAATCAGTCACACTGGCAATAACCCGCGCTCTCCAATTTCGGGGAAAGAAGAACGCGGGCAGAACAAGGGTGGCCTTGAGCAGGAATGGAATAGTCGGGAATAGTCCTCGTATTAAGGCCTGTCTTAATCTGTTAGCCCGTGCTGCAAGCTGTGCGGCAAACGTGCTGATCCGCGGGGAAACAGGTACCGGTAAGGAGCTTTTTGCCAGGGCCATTCATCACAACAGCTCCCGCTCCGGAAAGAACTTTGTGGTGATCGATTGCGGGGCGCTTCCTAAAACGCTGGTAGAAAGTATCCTCTTCGGATATGAGAAAGGAGCCTTCACCGGTGCGGAGAGGAGCAAAGAGGGATTAATAAAGCAGGCAGACGGCGGGACGCTTTTTCTCGATGAAATTGGTGAGCTTCAGCCATCGTTGCAGAAAATCTTACTGCGTGTTCTACAGGAACGCCGTTTTCTCAGTGTGGGCGGTGCGCGGGAAGTAGAGAGTGATTTCAGACTGGTTTCTGCGACCAGCAGGGATCTCGATGGATTGGTGAAGAAGGGTCAGTTTCGCGGTGATCTCCTCTATCGCCTTCGGACCATCACCACTGACTTACCACCTCTTAGGGAGCACAGTGATGACATCAGAGACCTCACTTTTCACTACATGAAGGAACTGTGCCGGAAACGCAAACTTACTATGAAAGGCTTTTCTCCAGATTTTTTTGAGATGATACAATCCTACAGCTGGCCCGGAAACGTACGGGAACTATTTAGCACTATTGAATCGAGCCTTGCGAATGCACTCTATGAGCCTACCATTTTCCCTAAACATCTGCCCACCAATATCCGTGTTCAGTTGACGCAAAATTCTTTAGAGCGTTCCGGGTCCTATGACGACACCTTTGAGACAGGTGAGAGGTATAGTAGTAACGGCCTCCCCACATGGCAAGATTTCCGAAAAGCTCATATTGAGGAGGGGGAGAAGCACTATCTTAAGGAATTGGTTGCACGAACAAACGGGGACGTAAAAAGCGCATCTCAACTGTCAGGACTGTCTCCCCCACGCTTGTATGAACTTTTGAGAAAATACTCCATTTCTACCCGCTCTATCGACTCTTACAGGGATTTTCTCACCTCAAAACAGCGCAAACAGTAAGTTTTTATGGTTTTGTCATAACTCATTATGGTTTTTCCATAATTATTTACTGAACCGTTCTCCATAGTTTTCCCCCCTGCTGAACAGGAAAACTCCACCTCTGATAGTATACCCACATTTGATTGAAAGATGCGACCTGAGCTAGTTGCTTGAAATCATTTGATTAAATGAGCGCCACTCCCGCCTGAAGCACCTCGTGAACAGGTCGAGGCATCTCTAAACGGCATCACCCCTGCGTTCTCCCAACCCCCTTTTTTTCTCTGCTTAAGCATGGCATAGGTTTTGCTAAACTTAATAACTGTCTTATTGAATAATAAGTAAAGTATACCCAAATCCTGCCCCATCAGAGAATAAAGGCATGTCGGTCCTCTTACAAACAACCATTCTACTTGTGTTATCCAATGCCTTTATGACCTTTGCCTGGTATGGACACCTTAAAAATCTCAATAGCAAGCCATGGTACATCGCTGCATTGGTAAGTTGGGGTATCGCACTGCTCGAGTATCTCTTTCAGGTTCCGGCAAACCGCATTGGCTACACCGAGTTGAGCCTTCCTCAACTCAAGATCATCCAGGAGGTAATTACTCTTTCTGTTTTTGTTGTTTTTATTATTATATACATGAAACAACCAATGAAACTTGACTACCTTTTTGCCGCGCTATGTCTTGTAGTTGCGGTCTATTTTGTCTTCAGGAAGTAATGCTATGCGGTATCCCGTATAGACTACGTAAAGAGGAAAAATCGTTTTTAAACGGGGGGAAGCGTTATGTTAGAGATAGTGATAGGACTTTTAATGATTTCCCTGGGTTTCTGGGGTGTGTTTGATGAGTATTACTATGTGGCAGACTTTGTAAAGGGAGGCGTTCCCCTTTTTATGATGATGATCGGTCTCCTGGCTGCTATGGCAGGAATTGTACCAATCAAAAAGGAGGAAGAAAATGATGGCTAACACAAAAGAAAAGAGAAAAAAAATTGTGGACGACGAGCAGTTTGATCAATCTCCTCTCAACGCGAAGAGTGCAACGCGAAAAGAAAAGGATGAAACCAAGGAGATGTCTGCCGGTGAGGTTGCACAAACCTCATCTCTGTTTTACCTGCACTCACTACTACTCATTTGCGGACGACTGTTAAACGGGGTACTCTCTTTTTATCACAATCTCTTTGCTCTCAGCTCCAGGGACAAGGCTAAGATTTACCAGAATTTAAGCACTCAGTATCTTAACAAGGGGCTTAACCAGAAGGCCGTTGAAACATTAAAGGAGTGGTCGCGGCTTGACTCCGGCAATCCAGATGCACACTATCATCTGGCGGTTGCGCTGGAGGCCGCCGGGAAGTGGAAGCAGGCGGGTATCGTTTTAAACCGGGTCGTGAAATTAAACCCCGCACATACAAAGGCGCTCTACTTAAAGGGAAAAATCCAAATAAAACAGAAGAACTATCAGGATGCCATTTCGATTCTGGAGTCTCTGCTGAAGATTGATCCCAACGCACCGGAAGTCCACTACTTACTGGGAGTAACCTGCAACCGGTTAGACGATATTGAGAAGGCAATTAAGGCAATGGAGAAGGCATGCGAACTTGATCCTGAGGAGAGCAAATATCTTCAGTACCTGGGACTACTCTATGAGCGCAGCGGAAAACAGAAAGAGGCTGCCAAGTGTTTTGCAAAAGTGATGGATCTGGAAGACAGGGGAGATGAATACGAGGATGTTGAGGTAGCGTAGTGTGCTCTGTTCATCATTTGACTAGCGGGTTATACGGTAACTAAATTGCTGTCTTCGAAACATGCTGTGCGAACCGGGATCAGAGAGGATTGGAGAGCACAGTTTCATTTTTAAAGAAAGTGAGCACTTGGTTGCACTTAACAAAAATCCTTGGAATAATAACTTTTTTTTGCTTTTTATCGCACTCTCACTGCGAAGGTCAGGGTGGATTTACTCCCGCTACTATCCCATCCTACAGACAGGGGGTGGGGGCACCTGGCACAGCCCTGGCAGCAGGACAGCAGGTGTATTATGAAAACACCGTCAAGGAGATTGTTGAAAGAGATTGTGGCCGCTGCCACTCCGGGGTGTCCAGAAATCTCATGGACTATGACAGTCTCAAGGCCTATGTGGATAACGGCATGTTGTGGGCCATGGTCTCGCCGGGGGGCCCCATGAATAGATTTGCGAGGGCAGATGCGGATACCATCGTCGCCTGGATCAACAGCGGGGCCCCGGAAAAACCACAGGCAATCGCAGCCCATTTTGTACAGCAGTCCCCTGGAGGAGGGTGCATCCCCGGTTTTGGCCCGAGACCCTTTCCGGTTGATGTTCCCCTGGATCAGATAACGTACAGCAACACCATCAAATACGTAATCGCAAAGGATTGTCTGGAGTGCCACTCCATCCCCTTTCGCAACCTCACTACCTATAAAAACGTCAAGTACTATGTGGACAATGGACTGCTGAAAACACTTGTTCGGGTAGGGGGCTCGATGCATCGCTTTGCCGGTCAGGACAGTCAATACATTATTGCCTGGGTTAATAATGGTGCCCCGCAGTGAGGGAAGTGGGGCGTATTCAGTAATTACAAAGGGAGAACACATACCATGCTTCAAAAAACGGGTAGCTCGCGAGGTGGTTTCTTAAGCACCTTTAATAACAGAACGAGTATGATGATTTACCTGAGGCCAAAACATATTGTAACAGGCCTTGTGTTCTTCGGGGGTGGATTGTTTCTCACGTTTCTCAATATCCTCTATGTGGTTGAATTTTTAAAGGGCCTGGCCCAACCTATTTTACTTGTGGTGGGCCTCACCGCCCTGACGGCAGGAATCTTTAGTGCGCCGAAATCATCGAAATCAATGAAAATGATAAGCCTGGTAGTCGGCGTGCTCTGTGTTGCCGTTGGCTGCTATGGTGTCTACGACGAATACTACGCAACCATGGATTTTATAAGAGGCTTGTTGCCACCGCTCTTGATTGTGGCGGGGTTAACAGCACTCATACACGGCATTACGCGGTTGAGGTGAGGTGCCCGGGCACCTCCCCGCGTACACGGTAACGCTCATGAGAAACCCAAAAAAGATAGCAAACTTTATTCTGAATGCATACAGCAAGCGTTACAATCTGCGTTCACCGCAAGTAGCGGTAAGAACCATTCCCTACCCGCATGACGTAATGGATGGGAGTGAGCGATACAGGCGCTTCCTTTCATTTGCTCGACGGAATACCTTCTGGATTGGTCTCCTTATTCTGATGACACTTTTATCATACATAGCGGTCTACTACTATAATCTGCTCGTTGACACACAACAAAACATGTTCGCGTACCGGGGAAATGTAGAAACCATGCTACAGAGACGAAACGATATCGCCAACAATCTGTCTAAAGCGGTGTTTGACTATTCCGCGCATGAGCGTGAAGTGTTTACTGCGGTTGTTTCCCTGCGCTCTTTTATATCTAAAGACAACCCGGAAA
>JAZFSJ010000578.1:0-5256 GCA_036446115.1 Thermodesulfobacteriota bacterium
ATGAGCACTAAAAAAAGTTTTTCAATAATCAGATTCTTAATAACAATTTACATTTGTTTTACTTGGGTTACCGATGTCTTGACACATTTGGGTAACCGATGTCCTGACATTTGATAATTAATCCATAGTATACCCTGTCCTTTAGCCCGTTAGAAAAAACCCTCTAAACTCTCCAAAATCCACCGCCTAATTTTATAAATATATAATAAACTAACTGTTTCAGTGTTTTTTGTTTCACCTACTTAACTCAATGAAAAACGTATTTCCCTTTATTTGACAGTTAGTTTGCAGAGCAGGTGGTGGATCAGGGGCAATACTTCTGTTTGCTTTTTGCGGATTATTGTTATACAGTGGTCGACTAACAAAACACCTGAATGCGATATAAATTTTCATTTTTAACAAAGTTGATGATCTCGTAAACAAACATACTCTATCATGATAGAACAAACCATTATAACACTAAACAATTTACCCACTGAGACGATCTATTTTTTCCTTTTTTTTATTGCCTTTATAGAATATGTTCTCCCTCCCTTTCCGGGTGATACCTTAATGGTTTTCGGAGCATACCTTGCTGGAACCGGCACGCTGGATATACTGACCGTATACATCCTGACCACCCTGGGAAGCATAATTGGATTCCTCATACTGTTCTTCATCGGGAAATACTATGGCAGGAAGTTTTTTCTAAAGAAGAACTACCGTTTTTTTCCTAAAGAATTGATCCTCCAAATAGAAAAATGGTTTCAACGCTATGGGTTTGGCTTAATTGCAGCCAATCGCTTTTTATCTGGAGCCCGTTCAGCCGTTTCACTTTTTGCAGGCATGTCAAATACGAATGTTTATTCTACAACCCTCGCTGCCCTGGTAAGCAGCATGATATGGAATGCCCTCCTACTTTCCGGTGGTTATTTTCTGGGGAAAAACTGGCAGCTGGTGGTAACTATCGTAATGCGGTATAACCAACTTATATTTATATTATTTATTTTGTTGATTTTGTTCTATTTCTGGAAAAAAAAGAAAAATAATGCGAGTACGTCATAGGAAGGAAAACCAGAAAAGGGATGTATGCTCAATTACCAATGGGTAGGCGTGAGGAGGCATTTAAAGTAAGGGGAGAGGTAATCCCCTTTTCAAGGTAGTAGTCTCCGACAGCAGCAATCATAGCTGCATTATCGGTACAAAGATGCGGGGATGGAATGAATGCCCTGATATCTCCCTTCCCGGCCTGCTCTGCTATTTTCTCTCTGAGACGAGTATTGGCTGCCACTCCACCAGCCAACGATACTTTATCCACCGTGCACTTCTTCGCAGCTCTAATAACTTTAGTGACCAGCACATCGACCACCGCTTCCTGAAAGCTCGCTACAATATCATTTTTATGACCATCATCAATCTTACCCTCCTGCCGTTTCACATAGCGCAGAACTGCCGTCTTGATACCGCTAAAGCTAAAATCGAATGAATCCTTGGCAATAAGGGCACGGGGAAAATTAATAGCCGCCGCATTACCTTCTTTTGCCATTTTGTCTATAATCACTCCCCCGGGATATCCTAAACCTAGAAGCTTTGCTACCTTATCGAATGCTTCTCCTGCAGCATCATCCCTGGTCTGGCCTAAAAATATATAATCTCCCCTAGCCTTCACGTGATAAAGGTTGGTGTGACCTCCTGAAACCACTAATCCGACGAAAGGAAACTCCAAATCATTTTCTTCCAGAAAAACGGCGTTTAGATGACCTTCGAGATGATTGACGCCGATCAGGGGAAGGTTCTTTACATAGGCAATCGATTTGGCCAGCGATATTCCTATAAGAAGGGACCCCACTAATCCCGGACCCCGGGTTACCGCGATCCCCTCAATTTCATTTAAAGTAAGTCCTGCTTCATCAAGAGATTCTCTTATCACCGGAACGATTGTCTCCACATGCTTGCGAGAAGCAATCTCCGGGACAACACCTCCATATTTTCTGTGAAAAGCAACCTGGGATGAAACTACATTGGACAGGATGTTCTTCCCGTCTTCTACTACCGCTGCCGCTGTTTCATCACAGGACGACTCAATGCCTAAAACAATCATTCTCCAGTACTTTCAAAATGTCCAAAGGTTATCTATGTTTTCCTGAACTTTCTATGAAGTGTTTTTTATATATCACAAACTGTTATTTAGAAAAACAGTTAATTTATCCTTGGAATGACAAGAGATTTTTAAATTCACTATCTTATTGATCTTTTTGCCGACCACACACTGATATCACACACAAGTTCCTTGACCTCAGTTAAAGGATACACACCAGTTATAGCCCAACAAAACCAACCTAACCTATTGTATTTGTGTATGATATTATAGTTTCCCCACAAATAAACATGAGCATTATTTTTTACTTGACACCCGACATAATATAAGATAATAGTGCGTAAGAATACATCTCTAAGACTTATTGCTTAGAAATATACTGAATTCTTAGCTATGTTAAGTTGAAACACCAAACAAAAAGGAGGTGACACAAAATGCTAAGAAGAAATTCAAAAAAGACAATCCGGATAACAATTGTACTGATACTGTTTTTATTTTCCATCTTCTATTTCCCTGCCCTCAACGATAGCGCTGTTAAAGCAGAACCATCAATACAAAATGTCGTTTCCAGTTCAGAGGAATCTAAACCCATTATCATTTATTACTCCCGAACAGGAAAAACCCGGATTGTGGCAAATGAGTTGATGAATCAACTTTCCTGCGAAATTAAAGAAATAAAATCCACAATAAATCGAGAGGCATTTTATACTTGTGCATTGGATTCCTTACTTGACAGGGAAGACAAGTATGAACCTTTCAATAAAGATTTAAAAGGATATAATCCCATTTTTTTAGCTTCACCTATATGGCTTAGGAAAATTTCTTCTCCTGTAAGGACGTTCATCAAGCAGGGATGGCTCAAGGGGAAAAATGTTTATTTTTTTCTTACATATAATGGAAATCTGTCTAAAGAAAAAGAAGATATACTAAAAAAGGAGATAACATCTCAAGGAATTAAACTTAAAGGACTCTACAAAGTCATCACCAAGGAAAAAACAGATGAAGAAATCAAAAAAGATATCAGCACCCAACTGGAGAAAAGACCTATTGCAACACAAAAGGTAGCTTCTAGTACACTCTAACAAACTAATAGTGAAAATATTTCCAACTCAATTAATAATTAACAAACAATTAAAGGAGTAACACCATGGATATTCTAGCAATCTGTGGAAGCCCCCGTAAGAATCGAACTACCCAAAGTGTGTTACAGGCAGTACTGGAGGGGACAGGACGATCTCATGAAATCCTGTGGCCTGCATTTATGAAAATCGGTCACTGTGTGGGATGTCTTAAATGCAAGAATGTCACCCCGGGAAAGTGCTGGCAGGACGATGATATGGCATCGACAATCGAAAAAATGTTTCAAGCCAAATCTTTGATTGTCGCATCTCCTACCTATTTTGGCAATGTACCCGGGCCTCTAAAAAATTTAATCGATCGTTCAATCCCCACCTGTCACACCGGCAAGGGAGACGCCTGGGAGGGGGCGGAAGATCACGGTACCCGCCCCTTCAAAGGACAGCCAGCTATAATCTTAGCGATTTCGGGGGGAGGTGACCACGAAAAAACAGCAGCCAACATCCGCCTGGTGGTTGAATATTACGAATACCAGATTGTGGGAGAATTTGTGGAGGGTATGGGTGAAGTAATCGTCTCTAAGGAAGAGTATCCGGACATCTACAACGAGCTCTTCGCCCTGGGCAAAAAACTGGATGAAGCCCTCAAAAAGAGGGAGGAGTAACAGGCAATTCCCACACAGGAATAGTCATTCAATTTTTATAGAATTTGGTTAAGTTTCAAAACACTACAAAAGCATTAATCAAAAAAAGGAGAAACGCCATGGCTATCTTAGTAACTATCCTGATTGTACTTGCTGTCTTAATTGGAGGTTTCTATGGACTATACAAGTACAAAAACAGACCGGTCAAACCGGACTACTTTGAGTACTACAAGACACAGGATACCACACCAGAAGGCAAGGTGGGAGTCTTTGCCACAGCCCTGATAATGCCGACCGATCATAGTCACGCATTCTTCCACAATATTATTCACAAGGTATTCAAGGTGGTGATTCCCTGGCCTTTTAACCTTCTGGCCCTTAAAGATCGGGGAATAGCCCTCTTAGACCCTGCCCACGTCCACGCCAGGGAGGAATTTACCCCTACCCATCTTGAAGACCCCTTTGGAAGGGACCGAGACCTGGATGGTGTTCCTTACATGGAAAAATTTAAACAGGGAGAGGTGGTCTGGGTACCTCCCTCATCCCGTATCTACCTCGACCACGGATACTTCCTTTACAAGGGACGCTTAAGTGGTGAACCTTCACTCTGCGGCAAGTCTGCTAATAAATCAAGGCTCTATTATTACGGAAGCGGTATTGTTCAGAGGATGCTTCCCCATTGGGATGAAAGTTTCAAGATCATTAATACTGCCTTTGACCGAATCCGGGAGAAATACAGTAACGTTGAGTTTCGGGCAGCAACCAACCTGTTTTACCATGAAATGAGGAAAAGTCTCCATGAACTGCTCGATGCCGGGTGTGAAACCATTGTCCTTATCGCCCCCATGGCCATCTATTCACACTTTGAGGAATTTAATTCCGGTTTTAGACACTGCTTCGAGTATATAGAAGAGTGGAAGGAAAAGCATCCCGGCAAGAAGGTAAAGGTAATCATAGGCCCCCAGATGGGAGACTTCCGGCCCATGCGCCAGGCGTTCCTCGATATGCTCAAGGACAGACTGGATACCATTCCCGAAGGTTCAGATGTCACAGTGGGAGTGACTGTGCATGGTATGCCCTGGGACCATTTTAAATGGGAAGGGTGGCTCGAACTGGCACCACCTTATCGGGACAAGCTATTTGAAGAAGCAAAAGAGCTTGTGGCCAAATACAAATTTGGCCGCACCAATATAGTAGCCTGTCAGGATGAGTTCGCGGATCCCATCTGGGATCCTGATGAACACTACCTCTCTACCAACCGTGCTTACTGGAATGCCATAAAGGACAACTATACCTATGCCATCGGTCTTCCCATCGAGTTTTTCGCAGAAAATTCAGACACCCTAATGCACCATGCCATGAAATGCTTTGAAAACTTTGACCAGTATGACATAGATGATCCCGTTGATTATCCCGACATGTCTGTTCCCTACACCAGGGAAATGCTCCAGGGGAAAAC
>JAZFSJ010000579.1:0-11327 GCA_036446115.1 Thermodesulfobacteriota bacterium
ACCAAACTACAGAGATTTTAAACACATATTCTCTCCGTGCACTCTGTGGTTAATTTTTCTTTTGTAGATTAGCATAGATGAACTCAAATGAAAACAGATAAATAGCTGATGGTAAAAAACCCTGAAGAAAGGAGTCATCAAGGCATAGCGATCAGAACACACAATGTAATACACATAATTACTTGACAATATTTACTTAAAGGGATGTAATATATTTTATAAGTGACTGTCTCTTAGTGTTTTTTATTTGCGGTCATAAAACAGGGTGTTGATTTTATAAATATTGCAAAGAGGGAGGCAATAGTATGGAATTACTTAAACTGAAAGAAGATAATTTATCCCTCGACCCTAGCTGTGAATTTGAAAATGTCAAAATTAGAGGATTACAACACAAATACCCTAACACCGCTCTGATTCTAGCTACGAACAAATGCTTTGAGTACTGTGACTACTGCTTTAGAAAGAGGAATTTTTATACCGACAGAGAGATGTGTAAAAACATCAATGAGGCCATAGAATACGTGAAAAGTCATCCTCTTATCGATAATGTGCTTATAAGTGGTGGGGATCCACTGACACTAAGTAACGAAGAACTGGATAGTATCTTTAGCAAAATACCGAAAAATATTAAGATCCGGGTAGGAACAAAGGCCCTCCATTATAACCCGGGAAGACTAGATGTAAAATTAAGCCGATTACTAAAAGAATATGATGTAGATCTTACCACCCACTTTGTGCATCCTGATGAAATTAGCCCTTACACCAAAAGCACATTAGAAAAAATTAACAGTAGTACCGGCGGACTGGTACTCAGGAATCAAGCTGTGTTGCTGAGGGGTATCAATGATACTACAGATACCCTTGTAAAATTGTTTAATAAGCTTGTAGATAATGGTATTTTCCCGTATTATCTCTTCCAATGCAGACCCACCAAAGGAAATTTAAAGTATGCCGTTCCACTGTCAGAGGGTATAGACATTGTGGAAGAGGCGAGGGCAAATCTGTCAGGAATGGCAAAATCATTCAGGTATGTGATGTCTCACAAAGATGGTAAAATAGAGATTGTGGGGAAGTATGGTTTCAACAGCACGGTATTCAAGTTTCATCAGGCCAAACAAGCTATGGACAGGGGAAAGATTTTCATAAAAAAGCTTGAACCAAGACAAACGTGGTTGGAGTAAGAAAAAAAGCACAGGTTTAGATAATAATAAAAAGGCTGCTTTAAGGAAATGCGGAATTCACCTTGAGTAGTCTTTCTTATTTATAGTATTATATGATATAAGAACACTGACAGAAACGAAAACTTACATGCTTAATTGGAGAATTGAAATGAAAAAGTCTATGGGTACCAAGGTGGGAGAATACACACTTGTCTCAAAATGTATGAACACCATTTCAGAACAGACTATTATTGACTACTACAACAAGGATACGAAGCTAAGAACAACTGTGGTTGAGAAAGAGACCAGAGATAATCAGGGAACCTTTGTTCGCCTGGTAGGAAGTTCAATGAGACATAAAGAAGGTTACCCTCCTTTAGTATTTGATTCCGGCATTATGAACATCCACGATAAAAAGAATACAGGTTTTTCTGCCTTCCTGCCGACCGTTACCGCAAAAGAGCATGTGAGCAGTTTCGATTCATATGTTCAGAAACACTTAAGGGAGCAAAATCTGGCCTTCTTTCTTTTAAACGATACTGCAAACATACCGGACTATCTCAAGAAGATACCGGATCATATGAGAAGATGCGGTTTCAATGTGAAAAGAGAGGGAGAGCACCCTGATCTGATAGAAGAGCTAAGAGAACTGTCCTTTGCCGCCTATGATGAAGTATTAAAACTAGACCCCTCTCCCTGTCCGGTTGAAGAATTTGCAGATTTTCTGATTAATGAACAATCGAGAAAAGAACATACAGTATTTAAGGGCTTTGGACTTTCTGTTCCCAGCAAGGTGCAAAAGGCCTTTTTCACCCTCTTTGCAGAGAGAACAGAATTTGCAGAATAAAAATCCAGGGGAAAGAACATATGGAACCACAGAGTGCACAGAGGGTAAAATCAGTTAAAAAACTCTGTGTACTCTCTGATCTTTGCAAATCAAAGAGAATTTCCATTAAAAGGTATTTTCTGTAAAAGGAAAAAGATAAGAATAACGCTACAAAGGAAGATATGGAGGAAAACCCCGAATAGATTAGGTGGTAGGAAATTAAGGCATTTAAGATTTTAAGGTTTAAGAATCACTCAACACAATATAAAGAAGTAAGGTTAAGAAGATTTTAAAAAGCATTAGATAAAAAGAGTAGCCCTCTGATTAATTATGCTATAGCAAAGTTTAGAGAACACAGAGGGAGGCAGTAAAATATCTTTTAATCTGCTGATATTTAATATTTTCTCTGTGGTCTCTGTGGTTTATTTTATAAGACTTTACAGAAAAAAAGGGGCTTTCATGAACGAAGAAAAAGAATGGAACGAGACGGAAAACATCGTAGCCAAGATCCTAAAAGGTGAAAATCGTTACTACCAAGAGGTGACCATAACCAGGGTAGAAGGAGAGTGTCCTTATGGGCATAAGAAAGGAGAAAAATACAGAGTATCTGCCCTTAATAGTGATGGTCTTTGTGGATCCCTTTTCAAGGCTGTCCATACCTCCATAACTACACTTCACTACGGAGGGAGTCTTCTGTGGGAAAAAGCCCCGGATACCTTTACCGGTTTCTGCCCGGAGATGGGTAGGGTCCAGGTAGAAGGGAAACGGTTCGAGCAGAAAAAACCCACACTTTTAAAGACCAAACCTCCGTTTAAGGATATGACGGGAAAAGGCTTTCCCGCTCTGGATAAGTACAAGGTTATGGTAGAGGTGTTAGATATCGCAAAAAGATGCTACTGGGGTCATAGGGTGGGAGATAGGTTTGAGGTAGATCCCTTCAACGTGGGAGGGGCCTGCGGTTTTCTCTATGGACAGCTCTATCATTTCATCCAGACCCTTTTAACCGGGGCAACTCCTTCCTGGGCGGCCCTGGAACATAGTGTAACGGCAGTCTGTCCGGACACCTATGATCAGCTGGCCTTCCGTTTGTCCCTGGAAGAAAGATAGAGAAACAGGGGACAGGGCATATGATATTTTGGATTGCGGATTTGGGATGTGGGATGTGAAAAAAGATTAGAATACTACATCTCGCGACTGAAAACTGATTTACAAAAAGGTTATTGAACAATGAAACTTCCACAGACACTAAATGAACTTAAAGAATCGGGATATCAGCCAAAAATGGTCAAGGATGAGCTTAGAGCCAACTTGATAGAGAAGATAAAAAAGGGAGAACACTTATTCCCCGGTATCATCGGATACGATGATACGGTCATCCCGGAATTCGAAAATGCTCTTCTCTCTTGTCATGACATCATCCTTTTAGGGGAGCGGGGCCAGGCAAAGACCCGTATAATGCGATCCCTCACCAGCTTACTTGATGAATCACTTCCTATAATTTCAGGATGCGAAATAAACGATAATCCTTTTAACCCTCTATGCAAGCGCTGTCAGGAACACGTCAAAAAAGACAAGGGGAAAACAAAGATAGAGTGGGTCCCCCGTGAAATGCGATTTTCGGAAAAACTGGCCACCCCTGATGTCACTATTGCAGACCTCATCGGTGACATTGACCCCATTAAAGTTGCAGAAGGACGGTATCTCTCTGATGAGCTTGCCATCCACTACGGTCTGGTTCCCCGCACCAATCGCGGAATATTTTCAATTAACGAACTCCCGGATCTCCACGAAAAGATCCAGGTGGGGCTATTCAATCTGCTGGAGGAACGGGACGTGCAGATCCGGGGATACAAGGTAGCACTCCCTCTGGATATATTCATCATAGCCACCGCCAATCCGGAAGACTATACCAGCAGGGGACGGATCATCACACCCCTTAAAGACCGTTTTGGAGCACAAATAAGAACCCACTACCCCAGAACCCTTGAGGAAGAGATCGCCATTGTGAGACAAGAAAAAGCCCCTTTTTCTGCCGATGGATTTAACCTCAAGCTCCCCCACTTCATGGAGCAAATCATTTCCGAGATTTCTCAGATGGCCCGCCGCAGGTCTGAAATCAACCACTACTCCGGAATCAGTGTGCGCATGAGTATCCACAACATGGAAAATCTGGTAAGCAATGCCTTTCGCAGGGCAATTCGCCTGAAGGAAAAGGAGGTGGCACCAAGAATTAATGACCTCACCCATCTTACCTCTTCCATGAAAGGGAAAATAGAGTGGGACTTTGTAGAAGATAATGCAGAGGATGAAAAAATTAAAATTCTCATAAGAGACACCGTCTCAAATATTTTCAGACACTACTTTTCACAGGATTCTTTTGCAAATTTCTTAAAAGAATTCTCTACGGGAGATGGCGTTAAAGTAACCGAGATGACACCATCTCAAACCTATCTCAAAAGTAGCGAAGCCTACCCTGCGCTCAATGAAAGGATAGTTAAACTGACAGATGATACATCCACCGCAACCAGGGCCTCAGCAGTAGAGTTCATCTTAGAGGGTCTTGCCATTTCAGGAAAGATAAAAAAGGAGATACGCGAAAACGGCATAACCTATGACACTAAACAATGAAGACCATCCACTACCAGCCCATCCGTGACCCGAAAGAGATTCAGGAACCTTTACCACTGCTTCCCTCTGAGGTCATCTCTGAGGTTATCTTTAAACACACTTCCCTGGACGAGGCACTTGAAGAGCTACGACGTGAAGGGTATGTAACCCCGGGGGGTGAAAAGATTTTAAAGGGCATAAAGGACCTGCTTGAAAGAATCAAGAAAATTCGGGAAGAGGCAGGGGTGACAGCGGATAGCGGTGGCCCAGTTAAATCAGGGGCACCCATGAACAGAACTTCCCCTGAAGGCTCAGCCCGCCTTCTTCCTCTTTCTCCCCAGGAGGCACTCAGTTTAAGTGCCGACCACTTCCATAAGCTTGAGAGACTGGAAAAGGATTTAAAGCGTGTCTACTGGGGATATGATCTTGATAGCATTGATGAAGAACTCTTAGAAGAACTTTTAGGAACGGAATGCCTTTTTAACTGGCAGTTGATCAAGAATCTCAACTCCCTCATGCTCGGGCAAGGCCTGATCGAACGAAGTACTGCAGGACTTGAGCTCACATCCCTCGGTCTTAAGAAAACCGCCTGGAATATTTTAAAAGAAATTTTTAAAACTAAGAAGAATGCCCCCCTCTCCCGCCGGTCAAATTCTGAATTTTCTACCGAGCCCTATCTTACCGAGGGAACCAGACCATACCATTTTGGAGACCCTCCACTCATCGACACCTGCCAATCTCTTTTAAACACGATTAAGCGAACCGGGGCCAGACTGCCCATAAAGCCTGAAGAAAAAGATTTTGTAGTCTATCAGAAAGAGATTGTCTCAAGGTCCGCGACAGTCCTCCTTCTCGATCTCAGCAGATCCATGCGATTTGAAAATCGATACATCGCAGCAAAAAAGGTTACCCTTGCCCTCTATGGGCTGGCACGGAAAAGATATCAAAAAGACCGCATCGCAGTGGTTGGGTTTTCAAGCAAGGCCCACAAAATAAAAAACTCAGAGATCCCCTTTCTTACCTGGGATGATACCAACCCTTACACCAACATGGAAGAGGCCCTTGATCTGGCGCAAAAGATACTCTCCCTCCACAAAGGCTACCGAAAGCAAGTCTTTCTCGTCACCGATGGTGAACCCACAGCCCACCGGGAACAGGGATATCTCTTCTTCCAGTTCCCCCCCCACCAAAAAACCCTTGCCAAAACCCTCAATAGATTCAAGGGGCTTACCCGTCATACTATCGACGTCAGTATTTTTCTCTTATCTCAGGAAAAGGAAAGGGTTGCTTTTGTGCACGAAGCGGCAAAGAGGTGTGGGGGAAGGATCTTTCACATCCAGCCGGAGGAACTGGGGCGGTGCCTGCTTATGGATTACATAGAGAAGAAAAGTAAGTGGCTTTAGATCGGGACGCAGATTCACCCTGTAAGATGTTTACTATTCACCGCAGAGAACGCGGAGAAAGATAAATGTAAAACCTCTGCGATCTTTGCAAGCTCAGCGGTAGAAAATCTAATGGGGGTGCACTTCGTAGTTCAGAGTAAGTCAACAAAGTCCCCTACTCTCTATAATCTGCGAAAATTTGCGTCCTATTTCAACTCTTTTAAAATGAGTTTTGATACCTTCTCACCGGAAAGCAACATCCCCCCGAAGATAGGTCCCATACGATAGCTTCCAAAGGTGGCATTGGCAGCCATTCCTGCCACAAAAACCCCAGGATAGATCTCCCTGGTATTTTCCAAGGTTGTCTCCTCTGAGACCTCAGACCACAATGATTTTTCTCCTATCACTCCGCCTGTATCGGTATTGAGATGAGCTCCCACTTTTCGCTCAATCACTTTTGCTACCTCAGTGGCATGACCCGTAGCATCAACAACACACTTTGCCCGCACACAAAGTGGATCAACATGCAGTTGCGCCATCTCTACTGCCGTCCAGTTGAGCACTACCCCAACTACCTTTCCCTTGCGTACCATCACATCCTCCACGCTCATCAGGTTAAAGATTTTGGCACCTGCCTTTACCGCCAGAGAACAGAGGGTAGAAACGGTCTCCACGGAATCGGCCGTGTAGTACCCTTTCTGGTACTTACGGGAACCGATAGTGAGTTCATCAAGAATCCTTTTTCCTTCCTCTTGTACCACAATCTCGTTAAACATCATCCCACCACCCCACATACCGCCTCCTATACTCAACTTGCGCTCAAAAAGGGCAACTTTCTTTTTCTTTCTCGCCAGATGATAAGCAGCTATTAAGCCCGCAGGCCCTCCTCCTACTATAGCAACATCAACACTTAAAGAATTTTTAAGCTTTTCATTAAACCGCTCAATAATCGCCTTTGAAATTATAGTTTCATCCAACTTCATGTTTTACCTCCGTATACAGTGGAACACAGATTTGCGCAGATTAACACAGATAACTGTCTAAACTTTGAGCTTCCATACAGTTGATAAAAACATATCTTATAGAACGTCAGCAACTTCTTAAGCCTGCATCCTATTCCTTAACCCCTGTTCCCTCTATAGTGATTCTTATAACACAAGGGTTTATGAATAGCACTAATACGAGATGAAAGTCAAAAATTTTTTAGACTAATAGGTTGTTTTTGCTTTAAATTATTGACAAAGGGTCTTATTTACTCTGTTTTTTAAGCACTAGGTAAAACAAAACCTCCAGGGGGAAGAATTAAAAAAACGCCCCCCAGAGGATTGGGAAAGCGTATATCGTTTCGAAGAAAAGTAGACACCGTTAAGAAGAAAACCGACTATTCTTCCGGCTGACCGGTGGCGGCAAGATAGGGTTTCATATCCTGGGCTACATCTTCAAGGTCCAGGCTGGTCAGTCGTTCAGGAGTAGGAATCCCCGTTTTCAAATCCCACCCCCGAAAACCGTAATACTCATCTAACAACTTATCTAGATTTTCCCGGCTAAAAACCATCCCTTTAGAGGGTCCTTTAGGAATAGGCTCTTCCATAAATCTCTTAGGCAGTTTATCATCTTTTCTACGAAAGCCCTCCCGCACCATAAAGGCCCGCATCATATTCCAAATCCTCTCGGCTGTCTTCTTGGCATCTTCCAGTGAAGACTGCATGCCTGTTGCAACATTCAACGACTTCACACACCATTCAGATATATCTAACGGACCCCAAATCGACTCTGCGAGATGACATACAATCATGGAATCTGTATAGATGCTAAAGTGGTTGATCCTGGCTGTATATTCAGCCTTACCCTCAAAGGTTTCCCGGAGAACTAGTCCTGTTCTCTCCCCTGTAGGACGTCCATCATGATGACTACCACCCCGCGGCCCGGTGGCATAGCCTAATCCAAATCCCGGCATCCCTCTGGCAGAATGCCCTGCAACGGTCATTCCCTTGGTATGCATGGCAAAGTCCTCTGATCCATGTCCAAGCTTCTCAGAAACCCTCTTCACTCCTTCAGCCAGAAGGTCTCCCAGGCCTTCCCTCTTTCCAATCTTATGGAGCATGGTAAGCATTGCCTCTTCATCACCAAACCTTAGCTCCATCCCCTCGGTATCTTCTAAAGTCAAGATACCCTTCTCAAAACACTCCATACTAAAGGCAATAGCCACACCTGCCTCAATAGCATCCATCCCATAATTATCACAGATACGCTCGGCTATCGCTACCGTCTTAATGGAACCAATGCCACAACAGGAGCCCAAGGAATATATGTTTTCATACTCAGGTCCTTCCACCACGTAGTTACCATCCCTCTCCGATTTTATCACACATAACTTACTACTGCGCACCGGGCAGGCGAAACAGGCCTTGTCCTTAGCCACAATAGTTTCTCTCATAGTCTCTCCACTCAACCCTTCTGCATTTTCAAATAATTCTTCCTGCCAATTGTAGCTTCCAAAAATGCCCAAGGCATTATTAGCATTTACCAAAACGGGAGTGCCGTAAGTGGGAAGGATTTTGGAGGTTGCAGGGTGGTTTCTGAACACCTTGAGCAATTCATCGGCAAAATGTTTAAACTTGGTTATATCCGGTACATCAACTGACCCTGTTCCTCTGACTGCAACCGCCTTGAGTTTTTTGGACCCCCAGACGGCTCCTGTTCCACCCCGGCCAGTAACCCGGGCCCCAAAGGTAATACAGGCAAAACGATTGAGTAGCTCCCCCGCAGGTCCAATACTGGCGACGTGAACCTCATCAAGTCCCAATTCCTCTTTTAACTTCTCCTGAACCTCATAGCTATGCATACCCCAAAGGTGGGAAGCCTCTCTAATCTCCACCAGATCATCATCAATCCAGAGATACACAGGAACTGAGGCCCTACCTTCGATAATGATGCCGTCCCACCCCGCATACTTTAACTCCGCTCCGATGTGGCCCCCTGCAGTTCCATGAAAAAACGAACCGGTAAGAGGTGACTTGCAGTAGGCACCCACACGTGAGGCAGTAGGTATAATGGTCCCATTGACAGGGCCTGTCATGATAAGTGTCTTATTCTTAGGACCTAGGGGATCAATACCCGGTTTGAGCTCATCATAGAGAATGCGGGATGCAATCCCCGCACCTCCCAGATACTTCTCTGCCCACTCTTCCTTCAAGGGCTCCTCTTTTACCTTCCCACTTGTTAGGTTTACCCTTAATAACTTACCGGTATATCCCTTATATCTAAAATCAGAAGACAATAATAACCTCCAATCATAACGAGATTAAAACAGCAGAAGAGGCAATCTTATACTATCTAATACAGGAGAACCAGGTCAGGCAGAAAACTAGAAGAATAACTCACAACCCTCTGGAAGCCATTTAACAGCTTAAATTTCATCCCTTTCTGCTACCTCTGTGGTCTCCGCGGTGAACGAAAATCCTATATACTAATTTTTATCACAAAAGGAAAGAAGTTTTTTACAAAAATATAAGTCCACATCATTTGCAAATTTGAGTTACTACCTGAAACTGCACAAGAAATTAGGAGAAGGCCTTCTATTTAAAGCTCTTCCTACATCAAATCCAGGTAAAATATGTGGGTTAACACATAGTAAATCCCTACCAGAATAAAAATTATACCAGTCGCCCTTCTCGTCCAGTATTCGATGAGGGTAACTTTTTTAAAGATATTTCCTATATTCTTCACTCCAACAGCAATTAAAAGGGCAAATGCCAAAACCGGAAGGCCTGTTCCAATACCGTAAATAGAGGGGAGAATGATGCTTGAGCTGTTCTTTAATGATAGGGGGATCAAACTCCCAAAAAACAGTGCCGCAGAAACAGGGCAAAAGGAGAGGGCAAAAAGCACTCCTAAAGGCAAAGCCCCAAGGATACCAAGATCTTTAAATCGATTTGCCACCTTGTCCGAAATGGATAATCCAGGAATAGTGAACTGGAATAATTCCAGCAGGAAAAAACCTGCAATGATCAGGATAGGCCCAAGGACTTTATTCATATAGTTCTGGAGAAAAAAAGAGGTTTGGGGAATACTCAAAAGTGAGAAAGTGATTAAAACCCCCAGTACTGTATAACCAATTACTCGCCCTAAGGTATAAAGTATCCCTGAGGTAAAAACATATCTGGTGTGGTCTGCCTTTTTTAAAATTAAAGAGACGGCCGCAATATTCGAGGCAAGGGGACAGGGGCTAATAGAAGTCAGAATACCCAGCCATAAGGCAGAGAGAAAAGGATAATTAACTACCTCCATTATATTTGCTCCAGATATTTTTTAATTTCTAACCGAACATATTCGTAAAATTTATCCTTGTTATTCAGGTAGTCCCATACTTTGGTGAGATTCTTCCATTTAACCTGCTTCCCATCTTTGAACTCTGCAATAATGAGAGACCTGGTATAAATCTTGTAGTCTTCAATAAAATGTTTATTCTCTGACAGGTCAATATTGATGATATTGAAAATCAACGCCCTAGTTTTAAGCTGTTCTGTAAAATACTTCTCTATTGCCTCACGGGAGTACTGTTCTATCTTTTTGCATTTAGCGCAACGGAAATTTCCATGAAAATAGAACGCAATGGTTTTTACTGATCCCTCTTTGGAAAATACCGTCCCAGTCTTTCCAGCTTCTGCGCTAACTTCAGCTATTGAGTAAAAACTGACAATGAATATACAAAGGACTATAACTTTTATTTTTTCTCTCATACTACTTTCCTCCTAAAATGGGGTTACATCTTCAATTGTCAATTATTAATTCATAGACTTTTTAGTTTCTCACTTCCCGAATTCAAAGCTGCTTGAATAGCCACTTTGATGTCTTCTTTTCCGGGAACATACCCCATAAATGCCACTTTGTTGTCAATCAAAAGGGCCGGGGTCATTAACCACCCTTCTTCTTCTGCTCTCTTCGTACAGGGCATCAGAAAGTCATCCAGTTCCTTAGACCATCCTTCTGAGATAATCTCTCTAATTTTACTCCAGTCAATTTCCATATTTGCCCATTCCGCAATATGATGGGCTGTTCCCACTTTTCCATACCCCTGTGCTTCTTCTGAATCATAGGCTATCTTGCTCATCTCCACCTCTATCCCCAGCTCATTTGCGGCTTCCACTGCTAAATCATAAATGTGCGCGCACCGTGGACAAGGTGGCACAACTCCTATGACTGTAATTTTCATGTTTCCCTCCCCCTCTAGTAAAAAAAGTCAACTTTCATAAAAAAGCAATCTTATAGTTACTTCTTTCAATTTTTATTCCACGCTACCTGATAAAAAGTGAGGTTCCTTGTAATCACTCAATGATCTTCTTTATCTCA
>JAZFSJ010000580.1:0-2732 GCA_036446115.1 Thermodesulfobacteriota bacterium
TGGGCTCATTGAAATGGACCTCATTCGCTGTAGGGTACACTATAGCCCTTGCCTGGATCGTGGCCTTTATTGTGTACCAGGGAGGAACGTTACTGGGAATCGGGGGATGATCTAAATACCGATTCGCGCGGATATTCCATTAGTCGATACTTACTGACATAAGACACATTAAGAAAGGAGGTTAAATCATGGAAACAATATTTTTAGGTGCGGTACTACTTGGGGCTATCCTGTTTATGGCTCGTTACCTTAAAAGGAAGTTTAAAGGGGAGTCGTGTGCGAATTGTTGCACGGAGGCATCAAAGTGTAAAAATGAGTTAAAGGGAAATAGGTGACGATATACTCTTTGAGCTCACACGACTAGGATTACCTAAGGAAAACCAAAAATGGAATTAAGCAGTACGGCTGAAGAAGTTTTGGAATTTTTGTGGGTTCACACCCATGAAATGCACGAAGATTATATAAAGGCTGATGACATCACCCCTGCTGATCCAGCCTTATTAAAGGAGCTGGCCAAACTGAATCTTATCGTGCTGAATGATAGTAACGTCACATTAACCAGGAAAGGGGTAAAAGAAGGACGGGACGTATTACGGCGACATCGTCTGGCTGAACTGCTTCTCACTGAGGTATTAGATGTAAGAGGTGAAGAACTTCTCCACAATACGGCCTGTGGTTTTGAACACCTCCTCCGCAAGGGAATAGATGAAAAAATTTGCATTCTTTTGGGCCATCCCAAAATGTGTCCTCACGGGAAATCTATTCCTTCCGGAAAATGCTGTAAAAGGGGTTTTGCAGAGGCCGACAAATCTGTTATTCCTCTCAGCAAACTCAAACCCAAACAAGGGGGCAAAATTGCCTATCTTCACACTAAAGAGTCCCAAGAGCTTCAGAAATTAATGGCCATGGGGATGCTTCCCGGCACCTCCATCCGTCTTATCAGAAGTTTTCCCTCCTGCATCTTCCGCATCGGCTACACCCAAGTTGCAGTCGATAAAAAGACCGCCCATAAAATCTTTGTTAGGTTGGTGGATTAAAGCCAGGAGAATGTTGAGAGGCAAAGGGAAAAGCTATATTTATAAATTGAAATTGATAATCATAATCTTATTCTTTTAAGAGAAAGATAAAATAAGCACTCGTAGCAAGGGGAGGAGTTAAAAAAACTCAGAAAGGAGGTATGCAATGAAAAAGAGGAAATGAACAATTGATGAGAGATTGGTCCAGGAGGAAGAATGGACGGCACAAAAAAGTAGTAGGGAAAGCAGGTAAATAAACCCCTTAAATGAAAAGTGTTATCAACAGTATAGAAAGGAGATCTAAGATGAAAAATATTAAAGAAAAATGGTTGATTTATAGAAGATTAATTATGTTGTCTATTGGCATAGTATTATTACCTTCCGCCAATCCAATTCGGGCAGAAGAGGTTGATGCGGAGGTCTCAAGCAAGATACTGACTGCTACTCCTCAAAGTTCAGCTCCCATAACTGTTTTCCCGGTAAGTCCCCTTGGGGATTCCATCAAACGCAGCATTAATATAGGCAGTACCTTAAGAGATGATCTTCGCGTCTTCCACACAGCCATCATCATTGGATTTGGAGGGGGAGAGGTAACGTTCACGGCTGCCGGCAATAAGGACGATGAAGTTCTCTTCGCCTCTTTTGGTAATAGTACGGGAACAGATGAGGAAGGTACTGAAGTTTCTACACGACTCTTTGGCTACGCTGAGAGTGACGGAGAATACACCTTAACCTTTAGCACAGAAAGTTTCGCTACAGCAATTATTGTAACGGTTCCACTTTATCCTGTAGGGCACTGGAGCGCGCCCATTACTCTCACATTGACCGCCTCTATGGAATAGGACGGGGGTAATTATAAAATGATAAAAAGGTGTTCAAAGCTGTTATGTGATGGATAGTAAATAGAAACCCCTAGGAAAATTTTTTAATTTATAAATGAAAATGACAATCATAACTAATATCATAGGAGGTAAAGATGAATAGCTTTGTAAAAAGCATGGTTCTCCTTCTCCTCTGCTTTTTATGTGCAGGGAAGCTTTCTCACGCAGATGAGCTGGAGACAATCAATGAACGACTTAAACTGCTTCAGGAGAAGGTGCAAGCCCTAGAGGGCCTCAAGCAAGAGGTGGAGGCCCTTAAAGAAGAGCTTACGCGGGAGGTTCAATCAAGAGATGACCAGGTCATCGCCCTGGAAGAACGAATGGAAGAGGCAGAGCCCCTCTTTGATATTGCCAATACCCTGGCTAAAACCCACCTGGGAGGCTACTTTGAACTTCACTATAATAATGCCATAAACGCCAGAAGCTCTAGCAAGGATGATGTGCTCGACTTTCACCGTTTCGTCTTATATCTGGACCACGAGATCAATGACTGGATCAAGTTCACTTCAGAGCTCGAAGTAGAACATGCCTTTGTAGAAGGAGGAAAGGATAGCGGCGAAGTCGAGTTGGAACAGGCCTTTTTGGAGTTTTCCCTTCATAAAAATTTCAACGTGAGAGCCGGTGTTCTCTTGATGCCCATCGGGATTATCAATCAATACCATGAGCCACCTACTTTTAATGGAGTAGAACGCCCATTTGTGGATAAATACATCATCCCTACTACCTGGTTTGATTCCGGCATTGGATTTTTCGGAGAAGTTATTCCTGGATTGAGCTACCAAGTAAATATTATGGGTGGCTTAGAGGCAGAAGAATTTAGTGCCAAAGATGGACT
>JAZFSJ010000581.1:0-5380 GCA_036446115.1 Thermodesulfobacteriota bacterium
CCTTTCTTTACAGATTACCTTAAAACTATCTACCAAACCTTTCACTGTAAAAAAGAGGTGGTTTAAAGAAACCGTTTTTCTTCTTCTGACAACAAAATGATTAAAGCAAATAAGCTAAAGTTGAGGAAATGTACCATAGTTTACTATATAAGTCAAGTCGACTTTATGTTTTTCCTATACCGTTTTAGTTTTTAGTGGGTTAGGATGGCATGCTAACTGATTATTATATATGGCAATTTTCTACTAGATGCACCCCTCAGCAGTAATTCTGGGAACTGCAATATTTTCCCTTGTGTTAACAACATTGTGAGGTGTCTAAAAAAGCAACCTCACATATGATTGTTTAAATTAGGTTATTGATTTCTTTTCAGTTTTTAACTCTCTTCGGATCCTTCGTGATCTTCGTGGTTTCTACTTTTTCTAAAAATGCGTAAATCCACTTGCCTTACAAATATGGCAAATGGTACTTCCCTTATTCTCTTTCCCCAATAACTCCCTACGGGCGGCTACATATTTTTCGCTGTTCCACACATCTTTGAACTTATTTTGAGATGTATCACCAAAAGAATACTTATCCTCAAACACGGAACAGCAGGGAAGCACAGAACCATTCCAATTAATAACCGTCTCCTTCCAGGGTAAATCACAGAACGATTTTTGTTCCTTAACTTCCTTATGTTCAATGTCAAAGGCACAGTATTTGGGGTCTTCGGGAATCCAATCGCTGTCTCGCTCAATGGATATACTGGCCGTTTCAAATATCTCTTTCCCCATATCCGTTCTCATCTTGTTAATCCTAATCTCTACCCCCATCTCTTCCGCCAACTTTTCCGCAACATCCACCTCATATTCATTATGTCTGAAAACGTGGAACAGCCAGATAATCCGGGTGTAACAGTGTGGCAGTTTCTGCTTTTCCTGCACCAGTAATTTTATATTATCAATCACCTGATCAAAATTTCCACCGATATGATACTTGTCATAGGTTTCAGGGCTGGTACCATCACATGAAACAAAGATCTTGGTCAAACCGGCTTCCAGAAGCTTTCGCACACCCTTTTGGTCAAGTGTGATACCCAGGTTGGTGCTGATAGTGGTAGTAATCCCCCTCTCAACCGCATAGTGAATCATTGGAAGGAGATCTTTATTAAGGAGTGGTTCTCCCCAGTTATACAACCTCAACAAAACAAGGTAGCGTCCAAACTCATCCACCATCCTTTTATAATTATCAAGAGACATAAACCCCCGCTCGACACTGGGATCTCTTTGACCGGTTGGACAAAGAGGACACTTCAGATTGCAGATATTACCCGTTTCTATTGAAACACGGGGAGGATATCCATATATCTTCGATCGCTTACATAAAATCTGCAACTCAACCAGAAGGACGTTTACCACCTTTCGCAGGGAAAAGAATTTAAGTTCCTGCCTTATACGGCCAATAAATCCAATAGAACCCGGTAAACTTTTTTTAGCCATAACAAACTAACGTCTCGAAATTTTTAGAACTTGCTGATATCAAATTGGTTTTTACGAAAGTTGCTTTATGTCTTCTCCATGGAATACTGGAGTGTTGGAGTATTGAGTATTGGGAATGTGGGGTGATGTTGTAGTGATAAAAACTTAATCAAAATCCATCACTCCATCACTCCATCATTCCAGTACTCCATTATTCCAATTGTGAGCGAAGCGAATTAATCCACCTCTCCTTTTATTGTTTCTCCATCAGCAATTACAAGCTGCTCTTTTCCTTTGTTGGTGATACGAGTATTCCCCTTAATAACCACATCCCGTCCGAAGAGAACATCGCCTTTAATAACCAGTTTTTCACAGTCAATGAGCGAAGGCACTCCATGAGGAAACCGTGCTTTCATGTTATCAAAGAGTTTGTAATAGTGAGGATCAAGCTCGATTACGATTTGACCTAATCCTCTCTTTGGATTTTGTATCACCCGTGAATCTTCTGTTAAAACATAGGCATCTGACCACAGTCCTAATAGATCAACACAGGCCTTAACCGGGGCGAAACGAATCCTCGGCACCCGGAGTGCCTGTGCACCGGGGAATACCGAAATGGCTGAACCCATGGCAGTCTCCAGTTGAAAAATCCTGGGAGAAGACCCATCCCTGGGATCAACTGTCTTGCTATTGCAGATCAGGGGAAGGGTAAGCACATTATTTTTTTCATCCAGTAAATTCTTTAAAGAGACCAGGTTAACCCACAGGGTATTGGTATTGAAGTATTTGTAGATGTCAATATCCTGGAACTCTTCCTGTTCCTCCTTTGGACACTGAGCCAGCTCTCTTAAGGTAAGGTTCCCGCTTTTTAAACGTGCGAGGTGTCCTCCCTTTCTATCTGCCTCCGTACGATCTGCCACCTCCATCATGAAGGGAAGATTGTGCCGGGCAAAATAACCTAAAATCTGAATATCCATCACCGCACCCAGATTGTCCGCATTTGAGACAAAGGCATACTCATAGCCTTTGGCTAAAAGAATATCAAGCAACCCTGAAGTAACCAGGGCAATAAAGATATCTCCATGGCCCGGGGGGCACCACATAAGTTCAGGGTCTTCAGGCCAGTTAACCGGTTCCAGAGTCTCCTGTTCTACCTTCGGAACCTTGTTCTGCAGGAAATCAAGAGGAATCGAGCTTTTCAGTTCAGGGTATTTCTCAAGCGCAGCAAGGGAATCTTCCCGGGTGCTGAAGCTGTTCATCAAAACCAGAGGCAGGTCACATCTGAAGGTACGTCGATCGTTAAGCACCTGTCTGGCGATGATATCGAGAAAAGATAATCCATTTTTCACCTCAAGAAGTGATTTGGCCTTCTCCATCCCCATTCCTGTACCCAATCCACCGTTTAGCTTGATGAGCACCGCCTTTTTCATGGCTTTTTTGCCAGGCTCAGAATAATCTGTAAGCTTTTCCACATCAGGAACGTCATCAACCGGGTCAATCTCCGATCGGCTGATAAATCCGCCCCCCCCGCTTAAAAGCTGGTAATAATAATGGCGAAATGCCTCAATCGCGATATCATTAATACCAGCATCTTGCATCTGCTTCTCGAAGGGTTCAAAACGATTTTTCATCTCACTTTCACTAATCTCTGGCAAATTCTTGTCCTTCAGCTTGAAAACTCACCTCTATACTACGTCCCTCTTTTTAATTACTGATAAATCTATACTATTCAATAAAAGATTACAAATTATGTTAAAAGGATGCCCTCCCTTCCTACTATATAACTCCATTTATTCTTATATACCCACTATTTTATCTTTATGGAAAAGAATCACGTTTTCTTTTTTAGCAAGTTGTCTCATACTTTTTGTAAAACCACTCTTTGAAAAAAGGCAAAAATATTCATCGCGTTTCCCTTTTCCCCATTCCACCTTCTGCGCTTTTCTTTTTAAATTCTCATAGATGTTTACACCAACGTGTTTATTACTCCATTTGACTTCACCCAAAAGTATCTTTTTTTCATCCTCAGATAAAGCCACAACATCTATTTCCTCATCTTTCTCCCACCATCTGCCTATTTTTGCAATTGGGAAGAATATATCTTCACAATTTCTTATTGTTTCTTTTGCCACTGATTCATAATTCTCCGCTACTAAAACATTGAAATCATTCTTTATCTTCCTTAAAACAATCCCAACCTTCTCCGCTTCAATATTTCCTCTATTGGGTAAAATGTACCTGAACCAGAATTTAAAAAACTGATCCTGCAATTTATAGATGCCCTTTCTTGACTTCAATGGATTTTTTTCTGTAACAGGAACTTCCTTCTGTATGATGTGGAGATCTTCCAAAATAAAGAGGTATTTATGCAAAATTCCTTTTTGCAGGCCAGTTTCATTCACCATTTCACTAATTTTGTTTTTACTCAGTGCAATTGCCTTTAAAATTGCCCAATAGTTGCGAGGTTCTCTCAACTCTTCTCTTAAAATAAACTCAATCTCGTTATAGAGAAATGTTTCTGGTTGCAGAATATTTTCTTTAATATTTACATCAAGAGAAGCCTGTGGACTAAATTTTTTCAGATAACTTGGATTGCCACCGGCAATTGAATACAGTTCTAAACAACGGTCAAAAGAAAGTCGTGGATAAAACCTCCTTGTATTTGAATAAGAGAATGTATTTAACATAATTTGGCCTGTTCTTCTTCCGTAAAGAGGAGCTTTATAAGACAGAGCTTCTTCTTCCATCATAGCTATACTAGAGCCACATAGAATTATAAATATTGAAGTATCTTTTAAATACTCATCCCATCCTGCTTGAAAGATAGATGAAATTCCTTTATTTGCCTCTGCAAGATAGGGAAATTCATCGATAACCAGTATAATCTTCTCTTTTTTATGCGTATTTAAATATTCAAAAAACCACTTCCAGTTATCAAACCCTTTCCTCCTTAAAATATCGTCACCGAAAAATTCACCCACTGCTTCACCGAGCAGTTTTAAATTCTCATGTTCGTTAATTTTCTGTGCAAGAAAATATAAGTGCGGTTTCCTCTTAATAAACTGTTTAATCAGCTCTGTTTTGCCAATCCTTCTTTTTCCATAAATAATTACCAGCTGGGCCACCCTTTTATGCCAGAATTTTTCTAAAGCATTTAATTCTCTTTCTCTATCTATGAATTTCATCACCCATCCCCTATTAATTAGTCTACTCTAAAGTAGACTACTTTAAAGTAGACTATATGTCAAGTATATTCATCATACTTACTTCTGTCTATTCTTTCTTAACTGTTCCCTGAGCTTTATTTTTATCGCGATACCCACGGCAACGAGGTCGATCTTGTTGTCAGGGATGGAGGAAAGCTTCATCCGGTGGAAATAAAATCAGCCAGCACCTTTACGCCCGACTTCCTGACCGGAATTAAACGGTTCCAAAAAGTTGTAGGAGATGAGCAGTGTGGGCCTCCTGCAGTGATATATAACGGCGATGAAACATTTAAGGTAAAAGGCACCAGAGTATTAAATCTGTTTCGTCACGGGTATTGATATCTTTCTAAAGGTCTATGGCGGGTAGCAGTGGGTGGGAAGGGATTTTTAGTTTCAGACAAACTGTATAAGGATAAAAAATTGGGTCTTGACAGATTGTTGCCTAAATAAAAAACTAAAGGTCATAGAAAAAAGGGGGTTAGGTGAATAGGTGCAAAGGAACAGCGGCAGTTGATATCGAACGTATGAATCAGGAAAGCATGCTCGGCCTAGTCGATTCATCCAATGCCGGACAACAGACCGCTCTGGATATGTACCTGACCGGCACATTGTCAGAAATCAAGAATGTGACCGGCCACACGACCGACCAGTACTACAAATTCTCCATGATCCTGAAGGATCTCAAGAGCGGAGAAATTGTCTGGGCGGATGAGCAG
>JAZFSJ010000582.1:0-5281 GCA_036446115.1 Thermodesulfobacteriota bacterium
AGTCCACGGTCCACAACATGTTTCTTTCTACTTCATGGTGATTCAAGAATTTCTCAATATAACCTTGCATTTTCTCCCTCCTTTTGGATAATTAGATTTAAACTCCAGATAGTACTAAGAGGAAAGAGAGAAATGACGAAACATAGTGCACTTAACCAGATTATTAGTGGTAGTGTGGAGGAATTTTATGTCAGAAATTATGCAAAACTGGGGAGTACTGGCCTGGGTTTTTAGTTATATAGGTTCAGCCATAATCCTGGGTCTTATCATACATTACTTATCATTTCTTGTATTTGAAAATCTTGCCAGGCGTACCCACACCATTCTAGATGACTCTCTGGTTAAACACTCCCGCAGTCCTTCACGGTTAATTATTATTCTCATGATAGTCAGCTTTACTCTACCTTTGCTTAATCTGTCTCCAAAAGCTCTTGACCTTTTGAGACACATTATTAGCCTGTGTTTCATAGGATCAGTAGCATGGTTGATCATTCAAATGACCTCCATCCTGGATGACTTCGTACTTAAACAATACAGAGTTGACGTTACAGACAATCTAAAAGCCCGAAAGATCCAAACCCAGCTCCAGGTCTTCAAAAGAATAGTAATTATTGTCATTGGCATAATCGCATTAGCGGCAATGCTGATGACCTTTGAAAAGGTTCGCCAGCTTGGCACCAGTATTTTGGCTTCAGCAGGAGTTATTGGTATTATTATTGGCGTTGCTGCACAGCGTACCATTGCCACTTTTTTGGCAGGCATCCAGATTGCTGTCACTCAACCAATTCGCATAGATGATGTGGTCATAGTAGAAAATGAATGGGGGAGAATTGAGGAAATAACATTAACCTATGTTGTTGTCAGGATATGGGATCTGAGACGGTTGGTCTTACCAATAACCTACTTTATTGAAAAGCCTTTTCAGAATTGGACACGGGTGACAGCTGATATACTAGGTACCGTTTTTATATATGTTGATTATACTGTACCGATTCAAGCGGTGAGAGAAGAACTCCATCATATTCTACAAGATTCAAAACTATGGGATGAGAAGGTCTGGGGACTACAAGTGACTAATACTACAGAGCATACGGTGGAATTGCGGGCCCTTATGAGCGCTCCGGATGCTTCGAGTGCCTGGGATCTGCGTTGTGGGGTGAGAGAGAAGCTTGTCGAGTTTATCCAAAAGAATTATCCTGATGGACTTCCGAAGGTGAGAGCAGAAATACGGGATTTTAGTAAAAAATTATAAAGGGGAAGGAGTTTAACCCAAAACTCCACGATGTTACACCAGGTGCCGTTGCACATCTTTTGATCATCTTTTGATATATTTGTTTGACATACCAAAGAAAATTTCCTATATTTACTCCCTCAACGAACGAGTTCACTAGGGACACTTACTCTAATTATTGAAAGGATTTGTTATGAAACGATTACTTCTAGTTGGCACGTTAATGGGTATCTTTTCTCTGGCTTTTGTCATCTCACCCGGTTTTTTGAATGCCGAAGCAGATAAAGCAAAGCTTAAAGATGGCCTTTATGCTGTTTTCACTACAGTAAAGGGTGAAATTGTTGTAAAACTTTTTTACAAGAAAGCACCCTTGACGGTCACAAATTTTGTCGGACTGGCAGAAGGCACAAAGGATTCCAACAAACCTAAAGGAACACCTTTTTATGATGGTTTGAAATTTCACAGGGTTATTAAGAATTTCATGATTCAAGGTGGAGATCCGACGGGAACCGGAAGAGGAGGGCCGGGATATGCATTTTCGGATGAATTTGATTCCAGTTTAAAGCATGACGGCCCGGGTACCTTGTCCATGGCCAATTCAGGGCCCAATACCAACGGCAGTCAATTCTTCATCACCCACAAAGCAACACCTTGGCTAAACAATAAGCATACTGTTTTTGGAAGAGTCGTTTCCGGACAGGACGTGGTCAATAAAATCGAAAAAGATGACATTATGAAAACTGTCCGGATTTTACGGATCGGTAAAGATGCTGAAACATTCAAAGGAGATCAGCAATCTTTTAAAAAGCTTGAAAGTGGACTCACTGAAGGAGCTGCGAAAAAACAGAAGGAAGAAGCCACGAAATATGCCGGGACCATAAAAGAGAAATGGCCAAATGCCACAAAGACCTCTTCCGGTCTTATGTATGTGATTACTAAAGAAGGTGAAGGGCCAACACCCCAAAAGGGACAAAAAGTAAAAGCCCATTACACAGGGACCCTGTTAAGTGGTAAAAAGTTTGACAGTTCACGTGATCGAGGAACACCTTTTGAATTCCCTGTCGGCATGGGAAGAGTTATTCGTGGTTGGGATGAAGCCTTTTTAGCAATGAAAAAAGGTGAAAAGAGAACTCTTATTATTCCCCCTTCTCTGGCTTACGGAGAGAGAGGCAGTCCACCTACTATCCCTCCAAAGGCAACGTTGGTGTTTGATGTCGAACTTATTGATTTTGAATAATTCTGAATAAATAGTTTAGGTATACGGGACGCACCTGAATTAAAGTAATACTAAATAATTCAATTGATGCCAAAAAAGCAGGCAGAGGTCATTCACGACCCCTGCCTTTTCCTTTGATCTCAGTGATAAATCATTCACTTAATTTACAAAGAGTAATTTCACTAATCTAAAATCCCGGCACTATATTTAATGCAAGAGATCCTGTTGCTACTACCACACCCGTATCTAATGTAGTGGTAACGGTTACTACCACATCGGTATTACCAGAAACTTCCAAATCGGCAGGATTAATCAAAGAAATTACGAGTATGCTGGTCGGTGATAGGACTAAGTGATTTTGTAACGATATAGCATTATCGCTAAAATCAACAGTGGTTGTTTCATTAAAATAGATGTTGTTACCAGTTATGACCATAGCAAGTGGAAGTTCTATCGAATGTGAACGCCAGGCCGAATCTGGGATTAGCTCGATTGTTGGATTTTGTGATTCTGGTGAACATTCTTTTGTTTCTTCATTACAGGTTCCCATATCCTGACAGGGAGCAGGTCCTGCCTGGCAGATTCCTATTGCAACATCACAAGTCTCAGTGCCATTGCAGTATACTCCATCATCGCAATCGCCATCTAATGTGCAATTTGAGGGGATAATTGTTGTCGTGGTAGTTGACGGGATATCCGATCTTGCCGCACACCTTTGAATCGCACCCTTTTCTCTACCGCGTATCAACCTTTCTTTTTTCCAATTATTTGTGAGGTGGGCTACACATCTCACAAACTTACCATGATTACCAGCACTCTCCGCACACTGTGCAATCAGGTCACTCATGGTGCAGCCGTTATCCAAGGGTTGATTCTCAACCCCACTATCACATTCTCCAATAGTAATAGTTGCTTCAAGATTAGAATCAGGACAATTGCCTTCATCATCCGAATCTGATGCTACTATCACTGTAGCGACATCCGATATATTATCATTGCACGTGTCGGTTACTGTTACTATTTCTGTTCCTTCGGTATTTCCTGCTGTGTAAAAGCCATTAGCATCAATGATGCTTTCCGCACCAGCCCTTTCGGTGATTTCCCAGGTATAGCATGCGCTTTCGGTTGTACAGTCATCTCCACTTGTAGTACCACTGAATTGTATGGTCTCCAGGATTTCAATCCTTGCGGTAGCAGGGCTTATGCTTACACTACATACTTCTGCAGGAGCATCCTTATAATTTAAAGGCAATAACAGGAAGGTAAAAGTAATTACAATTAGATTTTTTAAAAACTTTTTACTCATTTTGGCACCTCTTCTTATTCAGGTTAACGAGAGAAAGAAAAAAGTGTCTATTCCGGGATAAATTCGGTTGTCGCTACTGGATAGAACCTTATTTTAAATAGTTTTCCACCATCATTAGTGATTTCCTGTTCTGTCACTACAAGGTCTGCAATATTTAAGATCCATTCATTGTCATAATAGGTACAAAGCCCTAACGTTTCCTGTGCTTCCAGCCAGGGTAGTAGATCATAGGAATCAATGTCTGTATCCCCATAATAATCCACCGGGACATCATATTCATCTATCACTCCATTCGGTACTCCCTCCGGTCCACTCATATCAAGACTGGCATCACAGACCCAGCCTGACCACATGAATAAACGTGTTATATCGATCGCTTTGCCCTTCCCTTTTCCCTTTGTTTCTACGGGATCAAATCTTATAAACTCCTCTGGGGTAGCATCATATAAATCTCGAATGGTGATCAGACCTAAAGGTAACAAGCAATTGGTATAGTCGGGGAAATCAGGATCAGGCTCGGTAGGATCGTCATTGCAGAGCTCTACTACATCGTTGGGATACAAGAGCACAGAACTTGGGTCCCCATTATTTGCTCCGTTGTTCGGTTTTCCACGAAGTCTGGCGAAGACATAGTAGCCCTGTGCTTCGTGAGGTAACATGACTTTCGATGGATCATTATCAAAACTCTCGGCACAGGGATCAAGTACAATCAGCTCTGTCAAAGATGACTTTTTGTTCGAAACATATTCTATCGTTGAGGTACCATATTCGCTGATGAATACTGAATTTCCTCCTGGTGTTTGATCGCAGGTGAAAGTGTCCGTGTCTTTCCCGTGAATGTTCAGATTGAAATGCGCTCCACTTGGATACCCGTTGCTCCTTTCAATAACATCTTGAGGTTTTCCTGCCATTGCTGTCGAAGAAACACCGATAAACAGTATAACAACTACCGCACCTCTCACAATTTTTTCCATCTCTCTTCCTCCTTTTAAATTGATATTGTGGGTTAATGATACACTACTCGTGCGACCTTGGTTTGAGACTATCAAGTATCATGCCAATTTGGTCTGATAGATAGATACGCTATATTTTTCAGATAGCTAGCGTATACAACACTAAAAGCGGTATCGATCAAAGGGGGTAATAGTGTAGAAATTCATATTGGGAGTAATACTTTTTTGTAACGAAAAAGGAGGCAGGAGACAGAATAAAATAGTCCGCAGTCAATAGTCAACGGTCTACAGACAACAGAAGAAGCTAGATGCAGATAAAGAAACGTTTTCAGACAAGCAAAAAAGGATTTGGGCAACAAGCAGAAAAAAACTGAACGCTTATCCAAACCTTTCAACCTTTATCAAAGATATCTTCCATAGAGTGCGGAAGTTTTCCATTGACTCACAATAGTCTTTCTTATATGTTTCCCTCATTGTCAGTAATCTCTACCAGATATCAGAATCAGATAAAAAGCAGCCCTACACACCAGATCATATGATAGATAAAAGCTGGGAAGGCACTGTACAGTTTTATG
>JAZFSJ010000583.1:0-4057 GCA_036446115.1 Thermodesulfobacteriota bacterium
AAGCAGGCTAGAATGTGTTTTTTCCTTATTCATTTGTAAAGGGTGCGATGAGTTGGAGCCTCACAATCAGATTTAGCAATATTTGATATTAAAAATCAATACACAATGTAACTACACCAACAAGTTACCTTGACATTATTCAATTATATTTCTTCCAATGAGGACGCTTTCCTCCGGGATAAGAACTGGCAAGAATAATCTTTTTACGAATACTCCATGGAATCATAAGATATATAGGAACGAATATATTGCGCCAGAAGAAGTGATCGATGCCTTTTTCCCTATATGGCTGCTCACAGCTCTCAGGATAGCGGGACATCAGCTCATCCGCAGCAGCTTCCTGCAGGTGTTTTTCAGCGTTTTTTCTCAACCAGTGTCCAAAAGCCATCTCTTATCTCCAATAATTCTTATTTTGCAAGCTCTCTGAGCCCCGCCTGGGCAGCAAGCGCAATAGGTTCCATCAAAGCGCCAATTGGAGGAGAATACACATTCTCCATCCATGCAAGCTCATCAAGCGTAACTCCCCGCTTTATTACAAAAGCAAGGAAATCCGCCCTTTCCTTAATCCCTTCCCCTCCTGACATCTGAGCGCCCAAGACCTTTCGAGTAGACGGATCAGCAATTAGCTTTACCCTAATCCTCATTACTCCCGGATAGTATCTTGCTCTGGATATACCCATTGCAAATGCCACTACATGTGGTATTCCAAGCGCTTTATGGAGAGTTTCACCAAGTGATACCCCACCAATTTGGATCTGGCCTCCGACCATTCCCCAAGGGATAAATACAGGATCGTAGGCACGGTCATCTTCCGCCGCATTTGCTCCTGCAACACGTCCCTGTGAATAGGCGTGGCTGCCAGATAGTCCCTGAATCGGAATTTCAGTAACACCATGGATAACTTCGGTACAGTCACCAGCAGCAAAAACGTCTTTTACTGAAGTCCTCATATGGTCGTCTACCACTATTCCTCCGGTAGCCCCAAGATCAATTCCTGCTTCACTTGAGAGAGAGTTATTAGGTTTCTTGTGAGCTGCTATTACAACCACATCACATTCAATCTCGCCATTTGATGTTACAACACTTGTAACTTTTCCACCTGTTCCTTTGAATTCGAGCACTTTGGTACCAAAGTGCATCTGAGCACCCATTTCTTCAAGAGATTCTTTGACCGGCTCCATAATATCGGGGTCGGCAACTTCGGACATGAGCCACCCGCCTTCATCGATGAGGTGAGTCTCAAGCCCTCTATGAGCCAGGTTTCCTGCCATTTCAATTCCGAGCGGTGTTGCACATACAACCACAGCCTTTTTCATAGTTTCAAGTTCCTTATCGAACTCCATTGCCCGTCTGATGTTCTTTATGTATCTAATCCCTTCGAGATCTATTCCCGGTATATCAGGCTCATCGTATTCAAACCCGGTGGCTATTATCAGACGGTCCCAGCCAAAAGCTTCAGATCCTACGCTTACCGTACGATCTTCTAAATTAATTCCTGTCACCTTGGTTTGAAGCCGGAGATCGATACCTATTTGGGCATAATGCTCTGCTGTTTGAAGAAATAGATTATCAAAGTCAGGAATTTCCCTTCCAAGTACAAATGGGATACCGCACGGACTGTAAGCCACATCCTCAAATTCTGTAAAAAGTGTTACAGAAGCATCAGGCAAAAGCCCTTTAGCAGTTGAAGCGGCTGAAATACCACCAGCCCCGCCCCCTATAACTATTATTCTCGAATTATCTTGAGCCATTTAAAATCACCTTTGAATTATTGATTAGAGTTCCTGCCATATTCTGATATCAAGTTAACTTACCCTTATCTGTTTTTTAAACTTTTTAAATTTTACCTTGCTAACAGTCTGGGCTTTTTCAAAATCAGGCAGTGCCGAGCATTCCCCGCAACTAACACATCCTGCAACACTGCTTTTAGCAGCGTCGTCATATTTGGATAGGATCTTAGCTGCTTCTCTATATACATATTCCATTGTTTGTGGACTTGGCGGTTTTACATTCTCCATCGGAGTACCGGCAACGGGCCGAAACGGCACAATAAATGGATACACCCCTATTTCAGCGCATAGAGCAGCACCGTCTATTACGGTTTGTAAATCCTCGCCCATGCCTACCAGAACATAAGTACTTACCTGCCACCTCCCGAAAACTCTCACGGCTTCTTTCCATGATTCCACATATCTTTTAAATCCAATTCTAGCTTTCCCAGGTGTAATGCGCTTAAATACTTCAGGGTCAAAAGTTTCAATGTGTATACCAACAGCATCAACACCTGAATCCTTCAATCTTTGAAACCATGAGAAGTCTTCAGGGGGAATTATTTGCAATTGTATGGGCAGTGCAGTTTCTTTCTTTACCTCGGAGCATATTTCAGCATATTTTTCTAGAGCCTTTTCCTCATCAGGTGCTACACCGGATGTGAATACTATATTTGAAATCCCGTCAAGCTCCTTTGCGAGCCTAATAGTTTCAACCAGGCTTTTGGCGTTTTTAAATCCTACGGTGCTTCTATCTTTTAGTGTAAGTTCGATGCCGCAGAACTGACATCTCCTTTCGTCTCTCCAAAAATCGCATGTCTGAAGAAGAGTAGTCGCAAAAGTTGTCGGGCAATGAAGAATACCAACCTTCTGCATCGATATCCCTACAGAAGTCTTGTGCTCTGCGAACTTAGCGTTACCCATCGGTTCTACTTGAACCAAGGCCACATCGTCCTTGAATATCCAGTACTCTCCGTTTATTTCATCCAAGTAATAAGGAGACAATTTAACAAAATCACCCACTACAGGGATATTTGCCTCACTATCAGGAAGGATTTTTAGATGAATCCCACCAGTGGGTCCCGCCCCACCGCTCCTTATACCTTTTGTATCGGGAATCCTAAGTCCCAGACTTTGCAACTCTACTTTAAGGGTCGTCGAGTCCATCTTCTGCCCCCTGCAATTTATTTATGTAAAGAACCACACACCGGCAAATTAAAGCATTACCGGCAAAACAATGCTCCAAACTATTAATACTCTATAACAAAATATTATATAGAGTATCTTACACAGTCCAAGTGCTAAACATCATTGCGCCTGCTCTATGATGTTCAATCACTATGTCCAATATATCGGTCGGATGAATCGGTATTACACCCTCTAGGAAACTAGATTCATTCATACCGAGAAGAGCTGCTAACGAAAAACGGCATGCATAAACTGTAATACCCTCACTTATCAATTTGTTGACGAGGTTAGGATATAGCTGAAGACCGGCGCCATAACCGTCGTCTCCTACGTTCGGCCATCCTCTATACACGGGTATAGCTGATGCAGGGCCGTAGAAAAGGACTGTAGTATCATAACCTTTTCTCTTTGTTCTAATTGCTGTAAGCATATTGACACCAGCTACTGAACCTTCATAAGGAACTGAGTGAATAAGGAATAGGGCCTTTTCTCCCTCATTAGCCTGGTGATCCGGGTAAAGCTTTTCCTCGTAGTTCACTAATGCCTTTCCATTTTCCGGCCTATCGGCCTTAACCATATCTACTGCCATGATAAATACCTCCTAAAGTTATTTATTTTAGAACCCGCCGTTATAACAACGAATTCTTTTTTGCTGTTTTTAATATACTAAAAGCTTTTTTGTCATATCCCCATTTTTAACCCATCATTTCATAATAAAACAAATAAAAGCTGAATTCAATTATCTTTCTCATTGTTTATCTCAAATGAGCTTTATCACTTCAATGAGAATGAACTATTTGCGTTCCTCCCTCTCCTTTTATTGCAGATTCTATATTATCAATTGAGGTTATAATTGCTCTTTTCCCTTCTGAGCGAGGAAATTGAATAGCAGCCTGAACCTTTGGCCCCATACTGCCGGGGGCGAAATGTCCTTCGGCAAAATAATGCTCGGCTTCATCAAGTGTCATCTGTGAAATACTCTTTTGCTCCGGAGTTCCAAAATTAATTGCTACCCGGTCAACGGGGGTGATTAAGAGAAGAAGCTCGGCACCTATAAAAGTCCCAATCTTCTCCGCGGCAAAATCTTTATCAATAACAGC
>JAZFSJ010000584.1:0-2128 GCA_036446115.1 Thermodesulfobacteriota bacterium
GTTGCGCTTCATCCCCGCCCCGTTAAATTAAAGGTTGCTCTATTCACAGCTGTTAAATGATGTAGTCAGATTGTAAGTAGCATGAAATATTCTAATCACTTATTTAACGGGGTAAATCATTTCGACGTACTTATAAGTACGCCTCCATTTCCAAAGATTTGCGCGCCTTGCATCTGGAGCTTTTTACTGTGTCGTTTGTTTGATGACTTACGAATTAATTAAAATTTGTCAACTGAGGTTTTTCTAAAATGCAGATCAGAACTTTAGTTTTTAAGGCTAGTGTTATTTTGATACTTTCAGGTATTCTTTTTCTTTCTAGAATTTCCTATGGAGACTCTCTGGATTCTACCATTTCAAGCATTCAACAGACCTATGATACTATAAAAGATTTTAAGGCCCGGTTTGTCCAGGAGTCTAGGGTGAAATCGTTGGGTGCCGCACAAGTGCAAAAGGCGGAGGGAGTAGTCTACTTTAAAAAAGAAGGAAAGATGTGTTGGGATTATCAGCAGCCCACTCCACAGAAGATTATAAGTGATGGGATAAAATTGTGGTTCTATGAACCGGAGGATAAACAGGTAACGGTGAGCAAGGTGGGCACAGGTTTACAGTCACAGATTTCTGCAAACCTTCTCAATGGGAAAGCAAATCTTAAAAAAGATTTTCGGGTTGCCTTGATTACCTCACAGACGGAAAAGAATAAAGGTGAAATTGTGCTGGAATTGACCCCGAAAACAACTCAGGCGAATCTCAGCAGGGTGATTCTCAGGCTTGATGAAAAAAATTTCCAGCTTCATCAAACGGAGGTCTATGACCTGTTTGATAATCTCACGCGTATTACATTTTCGCAAGTAGAGAGTAATACAAATCTTCCTGATTCACTTTTTACCTTTAATCCTCCATCAGGAGTTGAGATCTTAACCCCACCAACCATTCCGCTACCCTGACGGTAAAGATAGCTGGAAGCTGAGATAAAATGTCGTCATGTCGACTTTAGTTGATAATAGTGACAAGAATGCTGGCTTTTCCCCACTCCTTTCTCAATTAATTCAACCCCTCAAAAGAGGGGTGAGGAAAATAGGGATAAGTGGGCTGAAAGGATCCGCCCCTTCTTTTATCCTCTCTCTTCTGCGGCAGGAGTTGGGGAAGACCTTTTTACTCATTACACCTACCTTAAGAAAAGCCGAAGAATGCTACAGCGAGCTTCTTTTCTTTTTGGGAGGAGAAGAGCACATATTTCTTTATCCTCCGAGAGAAGAACTCCCCTTCGAGACCGCTTCCAGACATCCTGAAGTCAATAGCCAGAGAGTTGAAGTTTTGCACCATCTTATGAGGGGATCCTCCCCTGTTACCATAGTCTTACCTATCACGGCTTTAATTCCAAAAGTCGTTCCTCAGACAATATTGGAGAGGTATTCCAGGCGTGTAAGTGTTGGAGAAGAAGTGGAGCGGGATGAACTTGCGCGTACGCTAGTAAAGAGTGGATACCTTAAAGTAGGATTAGTTGAGGACAGGGGCGATTACAGTATCCGAGGTGGTATTATGGATGTGTTTCCACCCGGGCATGAAACTCCCCTGCGGATTGAATTTTATGGGGATGTAATTGAGTCTGTTCGTCAATTTGATGTTCTTTCGCAGAGGTCTTTTGGTGAACTGGCAGATATGTGGCTTATGCCGGTACGTGAAACTATTTTAGAAGAAGACACTATACGCCAGGTTACGGAACGGATTAGGGAGCGGTCTAAGCAGATGATGCTGCCTTCCCATAAAACTGAAGAACTTGTTGATGCACTGAACCAGTTTCATATAAGCGCTGAAACGGAGCGCTTACTTCCCTACCTCTATCCCAGTCTGGATACTATGTTTGATAATCTTCCCAAAGACAGTCTTATCTTCCTTCACGATTTTGATGAGATACAAAGAGAGCATGATTATTTTCTGATGAAAGCAGAAGAAAGTTGTGAGAAGTGCGTAAAACAGGAACAGTTTGCCCCCTCTATTCCGCACTGTTACCTTTCTTCTGAACAGATCAGTGCCAGGCTGGAATCATTCCAAGCGATCTATCTTGACGAGGTAGGCCTCTCTTTGCCTGGCGAGGGAACGGTTTCTTTTAAGACGTTTTCTAATGAAG
>JAZFSJ010000585.1:0-6910 GCA_036446115.1 Thermodesulfobacteriota bacterium
AGCCTTTACCTGAAATCACCATTCAGCAGGGTATCATAAAAAAGGGCTCTCTACACCAGGGAGAAACGGTTACCCTTAAGGTAAGTGACAAACGCAACGCAACTGCCTTGAACCACACCGCTACACATCTCCTTCAGGCCGCGCTGAGGAAGGTCCTGGGCGATCATGTCAAGCAATCAGGTTCTCTGGTAACCCCTGAAAGGTTTAGGTTTGATTTCACCCACTTTTCCGCAGTGAGCAAAAAGGAACTTGACCAGATAGAAGACATTGTCAATCAGAGAATTCGTGAGAACTACCCTGTAGAAACCAGCGAGGTTCCTTACCAGCAGGCTATTCAAATGGGAGCTATTGCGCTCTTTGATGAAAAATACAGTGCAAACGTTCGAATGGTCGCCATTGGTTCTATTAGCAGGGAACTTTGTGGAGGAACCCATACTCATCACACAGGTAACATTGGTTTATTCAAACTCATGGGAGAAAGCAGTGTGGCGGCAGGGATCAGGAGAATAGAGGCACTCACAGGCGAAGAGGCTATTCGATTTGTCAAAAAAGAAGAAAAAGCACTGGCAGAACTAATCATTCTCCTTAAAACCAAACCAGAAGAGGTAGTATCAAAAACTTCAAAAATTCTCGAAGAACAAAAGATGCTCCAAAAGGAAGTTGAAACCCTAAAGAATAAATTATTACGCAGTGGATCAGATACCCTTCTTGCTAAAGCGAGAGAAATCAAAGGAACCCGGGTAATCGCCACCAGTGTTGATGCTAATAATCCCAAGACCTTGCGAGAGTTTGCTGATCGTATTAAAGAGCAGCTCAAATCCGGTATTATCATAATAGGTGGCATGGGTCCGGAAAAGGCCCTTTTGATTGTTGTAGTTACTAAGGATCTGATTCCCCGCTTTCATGCAGGAAAGATCATACAAGAGGTGGCAAAAGGCATTGGAGGTAGCGGGGGAGGAAGGGCTGATATGGCTCAGGCAGGGGGAAAAGAAAAGCATAAACTGGAAGAAGCACTAGAAAGGGCATACGGGATAGTAGAGGAAATGGCATCATAGCCCATTATTATTAAAATATAATAAACCGTTTTTTCTTTTGATTCTTTTCTAGTTCCTCTTTCTCCTCTGGTTCTAAAGGAATGTCTAATAGCAGTTTCGCCTGTGTTGTATGCTTACTCTGAGGGTAGTTTTCAAGCAATTTTAAAAGCGTTTCCTTCGCTTCGTTTTCTTCGTTAAGCTGCTGATAAGTCAGGGCAAGATAAAAAAGTATTTTATCCTTCTCCCTTGCGTGAGTATGATGTGTGAGAATTTTTAAAAATCTTTTTTTTGACGCCATATACTTTTTAGTTTTATAGTAGAAATGTCCAATATAAAAATCATGTTCAAATATCTTTTGTCTGCAGATTGTAAGTTTACCCATGGCTTTACCGGTAAAAGGGCTCGTAGGGTAGTGCTCTACCAAGTACTCAAAATACCTGGCTGCTTCTTCCGCAGGAGTCTGATCTCGATCAATAGCTTCTATCTGTTGAAAGTAACACATGCCCAGTTGAAACACCGCATAAGAAACATGGGGATTGCTAGGGTGGAGCCGCTTAAATTCCTCATAGAAATGTATCGCTTCAATATATTCAGCTTTAAAATAGTGGAGATCTGCTATTCGTAATTCTGCTAAAACAGCATATTGACTGAGAGGGAATTTGTCCCTGATCTCTTGGAAGGCTGGTATTCCCTGCCAGGCATCCCTGGCTATATAAAACTCCATTGCCTTATTAAAGAATTCCCCATCGGTCTTCGGCACTTTTTTCTCAGGAGCACTGGCACAACCAAGGAAAAAGATAAGCAGCAGTGATAACCAAAAAGCATTGTGTCGTAATGAAAACACAAAAAGCCTCTCTGAACAAAACTTGTTATAATATCTTAAGACAAAATATATGGCTTACAAGAAGTAAAGCGTTGTGTACTCTTTACACGATAATTTTCATTAAGTCAAGTCAGCCCTTACAAGTTACTGGTAATTATACCCTAAAATAAACTCATTGAATAAACCCGCGAAGGGGAGATGATGTCTTTTTCGACTGATTGTCTGGCGACAACCATTGGCAGCCTGCCTCTCGATGACGCTGACGAAGCAACCAAACTTATTTTAACCTACACTCCTCAAATACCTGCCTGGTCTCAACTGGCAAAACGACCTAATGAAGGTATGATAATTCAATTTACTGAAGGTCTTCCAGGTCTAAAACGGTCAGATAAAAAGGTCTTCTTTGACACAAAAGATGCAAGTTTCCAGGATGAAGTTTTAAAATTCTATGAGCACTACCTTGCCATTACAGAAGATCCAACAACTTCTCACTTAGAAAATTTCTCCCTCACTCCTCGGTACGCTGAAGGGTTCCCCGCTTTGATTAAAGCACTGAATCGCAACAAATTAAGCCCAATTGCACTCAAAGGTCAAGTCACCGGACCTTTTACTTTAGCCACCAGTCTCACCGATCAGGACGGAAAGAGTGCATTTTATAATCCCCAGCTTAGAGACATCATCGTAAAAATGATCTGTCTAAAAGCCAAGTGGCAGATACAAAAATTGCATCCTTTCGGGGTACCGGTAATTATATCTCTAGACGAACCATCCCTGGTGTGTTTTGGTTCATCTGCCTATATAAGTATTACTGGAAGCGATATACAAAAGGACCTCAATGAAATAATTACCTTTATTCACCAGGAAAATAGTTATGTCGCTATTCACTGTTGTGAAAACACCGACTGGTCCATGCTTCTTGCTACAGACATTGACATTCTCAGTTTTGATGCGTACAGTTTCTTTGATAAATTACTACTCTATGCCGAGTCACTAAAAGGCTTTATCGCCAGAGGCGGTATTTTAGCCTGGGGTCTTATCCCCACTTCTCATCCGGATAGATTAAAAGAGGAAACGGTATATTCACTCGTGCAAAAATGGCAATCCCACATCAAACAACTTGCGGATTACAGCATGGATACTGAAAAAGTTATAAAACACTCTCTCATTACACCCAGCTGCGGAGCGGGGTCCCTATCCCAGGAAGACTCCGTGAGAGTCTTGCAATTGCTAAAAGAAGTATCACAAGAGCTAAGAAAACTCTATTGCAGTTGAAACTCAAAACTCAGATAGTAGATAGTAATTCAAATGGAAAAAGATAAAAAGAAATATGACAGCATTATATTATTAGGAGACACTGGTGCAAGTCGTCAGGTGTATGGTACAAACAAGGCTTTGCTGAAGATTAATGGCATCCCTTCTTTCATCTACGTTCTTAAAGCACTGGAAAAAGCAGAAAAGGTTGATCGCATCTGTCTTATTGGTCCCAAAGAAAAAATAACCCAGGCAATTGAGAACCACTTTCACTTGCCAGATGATAAAAAGGAAATCATTGCACTTGAACAAGGTAGCACGCTATTTTCCAATGCGTGGAAGTCTTTTCTCTACCTTTATCCCGAAGCTAAAGAAAGCACCTCAATCACCTCAAGCCAGTCTGAAAAGGCGGTACTCTACATTCCAGGAGATGTTCCCCTCACAACTCCCTTCGAGATTGATACCTTCCTCAATCTTTGTGAAGTTGATATGTACGACTTTTTTCAGGGGTTTACTCCTGCTGAAAGTCTCTACTACTTCTATCCCCAGAAAGGCAAACCTGGCATTACAAGCAATTACTTCTATGCCAGGGAGGGGGAATACCGCCATAATAACCTCAACCTGGTAAAACCTCTGAAGGTAGCAAACAGAGAATATATTCAAAAAGTATACGATTTCCGATATCAGAGAGATTTCAGCAATATTGCAAAACTTGCTATTGAATTCATAAAGGCACATGTGGGATTGCAAGTATTCTGGTGTTATGGTCTGCTTCACTGGCACCAACTCCTCTCCCGAATGCATCTGAACCCTTTGACATTACCTACCCGTAAGCTGCTTCCCTTGTCACTCGTAGAAAGATGTGTGTCCAGCATCCTGGGAACCCGTTTTACCACTGTCACTTCACCCTTAGCTGGCACTGTCTTAGATATCGACAATGAAAATGATTTTAAAGCGATGTGTGAGATGTTTGTAGACTGGCAAGACTATCAAAGTCAAAGGAATAAAATGTTCAAAGAGAAACATACTCTTAATCATAAGAATTCACACTCCAAACATGATGCTGCTTAAGACTTAATATTATTTACCTACTAAAGATACTGATGAAATTAACATGTAATTTCTTAAAGGTTTTTTCTATCGCTTCATCTATTATCCTCATCACCAGTGATCATGCCTATGCGTGGGGCGCGGGTATTCATATCATGGGAGGTTCCTATATTTTGGATCACCTCAATTTGGTGCTTCCCCAGGTAGCAGACATTCTGAGGAAATATCCTTATGATTACCTTTACGGTTGCATCAGTGCGGATATTTTCATTGGGAAAGGAAGTAGACGCCGAGATGATCACTGTCACAACTGGTCCATAGCTATGAAGATGCTAGAGATAGCCGATTCTCCCTGGCACTTTCCCTTCGCCTACGGCTATCTCAGCCATCTCTGTGCAGACATCATTGCCCACAATTTTTATGTTCCCAATCAACTCTATCTCACCACCTCGACCAAAAAGTTTGGTCATATCTATTGGGAATACCGCTCAGATGCTCACATTGAAAAAAAATACTGGAAACTAGCTAACAAAATCATCTCCCGACAAAACTTCCGCAACGATGAATTTATGAAAAAAGTCTTTAAGAGTAAATTCGTTTCTTTTCGTACTAAAAAAAGGCTGTACTTCCAAAGCATCAAACTTGGTGACTTAGAACGCTGGCAGGATATGGTATCGCTCATATCCAAGAATTCCAGGTGGGATGTTTCTAGAAACTACATCCTTTATCTCCAAAAGCTTTCTTTGAATCTCATCCTTGACTTCCTTAATCATTCAGAAAACAGTGTATGTTTAAATTACGATCCTGTAGGCAGTGATAACATAAAGATTGCCAAGAAGAAGCGCTACGCTATTAAAAAGACCCAGAGAAAAAAACCTACGGAAAAGTTCTTTACCATACCTGATGAAATTACAGAAATTGCCGATAGGCGCTATGGCATGTATCTTTAACCTTTAATGTGACAAACGCATTTAATCCCGTCCTTTAGTTTTAAACAGCTAGGAGAAAACTCTCACAATGATAGAAAACCTTACCGGCAATCTGGAAGTTGCCATTCAATCAGCTCCTCTTTTTGCTATCCTCATCTCCCTACTGGCGGGTATAGCGACCAGCTTCACCCCTTGCGTATATCCTCTTATACCCATAACGGTAGGTTTTATCGGGGCTAAATCAAAAACCAGATTGCGGGGGTTCTATCTTTCCCTGATGTATGTGATAGGCCTGGCCATAGTCTACTCCTCACTAGGAGCCTTTGCAGCGCTCTCAGGAAAGCTCTTCGGTCAGATACAGACCAATCCCTGGGCACATCTGGTAGTAGCTAATATTTGTATATTTTTCGGTTTGGCTATGCTAGAGGTAATAAATATCCAATTTACCTGGTTTTCCCGATTCACTGCAACTGAAAACAAATCTAAAGGTGGACTATCTGCTATCCTCCTAGGCGGAAGTTCAGCGCTAATCGCTGCCCCTTGTGCCGCACCAGTTCTAGGAATACTGCTCACCTATGTGGGAACAAAACAAAATATCTTTCTGGGCATAGCTATGTTATTCTCTTTCGCCCTTGGGATGGGTTTTCTACTTATTTTAATCGGAACTTTTACTGGGCTTATAACCTCTTTACCACGATCAGGGTTCTGGATGGTAAAGATTAAAAAGGGGTTTGGAATATTGATGATTTTGGTAGGTGAGTATTTTCTCATCAAAATGGGACAACTTATGATATAAAAGGAGACTCGTTATGCTCAAAACCAGTTCTTTTATGTGGTTACGTCTTACCGTGGCACTATTGCTTGTCAGCTATCTTTTTGGTTGCCCATCTGAACGCGATGCAAGCCAGTCAAATGTAAGTTCCCCTGATTTCTCTCTTAAAACCATAGCGGGTGAAGAAGTGCGTTTAAAGGATTATCAGGGCAAGAAAATTGTTCACCTTACATTCTGGGCAACCTGGTGCCCTAGTTGTCTCATGGAAATCCCCAAATTGAAAAAACTCTATCAGGCCATTGGAGACAAACCTTATGAGATCCTGGCCATTGATGTTGGCCTTAACGATTCTCTGTTGAGGGTGAGAAAAACTCAAGAACAATACCAGCTACCCTATAAAATCCTTTTTGATGAGAAAGGAGAGGTCTCAACAAGGTACGGAATTATAGGTATTCCTACCCATATTATAATCGATAAAGAAGGAAACATAACTAGACGGTTCAACCAACTACCTGAAGACCTTAAAAAGCATCTCAACCAATTTTTCCCTTCCTAAGGGTGATGAACTCGTAAAAAGTCGTAATTTAGGCGACACAGTAAAAAGCTCCAGATGCAAGGCGCGCGAATCTTTAGGAATGCTGGTTTTAACTCTTTCTTAAGCAGCTACAGTGCCCTGACCTTTATTAAAGACTATTTCTTTTGTCGTCGGGTTAACATCCACTTCTATATGCTCACCCTCGGAAAAGTCTCCCTCTAACAGTTTTAACGCCAGAGGATCCTGGATCATTTTCTGAATGGCCCTTTTGAGGGGTCGAGCACCATACACAGGATCAAAGACCTGGTCAGCCAACAGTTCCTTTGCCGATTCAGATAGCCTAACCGAAAGTTTCTTCTCCGCTAGCCTCTTATCCAGGTAACCTAACTGTATCTCAATAATTTTTTTAATCTCTTTTCTGCCCAAGGCATGGAAGATAATCATTTCATCAACCCGGTTTAAAAATTCCGGTTTGAAGGTTGAACGGACAACTTCTGTCACCCTTTTTTGCATTTC
>JAZFSJ010000586.1:0-3097 GCA_036446115.1 Thermodesulfobacteriota bacterium
CTAATATTGGCATCCTTCGTTCGCCTAGTAGCCTTGAGAGTCTACATTTAATCATGTGTTATACTCCTTACTATAGCATTTCTAATTACAGCTTAGATAAAATATAAAGGGTGTTATATAGTTTATCCCTTTTCTGGGATATTTTCACCATGTTCAATCGAAACTAAACAAGATATGTGCATATATTCGTAACTTATAATAGAATAGATATATTAGGATAATCGACGCTAAAAAATATATATTCTGCTTTACCCGCAACGTAGTCAGATTGTAGTCAAAACGTAGTCAACTCCATCGTAATCAACAGGACTCCACAGTAATCACCAGAATAAAGGATAAATCATAACTTATTGTAAAACAAGTGATAGCGACATAACAGACACAAAATCAGGCACTTATAAAATTTGTAAAAAATACCCTTTTTATTATACCGATTGATGTGTTTCATGTTTTTACTGTTGCCTGTTATTGCAATGGTTATTACCATATCGTTCGAGCATAAACTGCGTTTATGAAGAAGAAAAAAAGTGAAAAGCAAATTGAACAAGTTATTACTGTTGTTTGTTATGGTGGTGGTTATCGGCAGTCTGACGGCGTTGTTACCTGTGTTTGCAGAAAAAAAGGCTCCCGCCAAGGACGTCGAGCGAACTTCAAGACACAAATCAGGACGCAAAAATGTTCCTGAGTTTGGAGGTCCAAGCAGTGTTGGTGGCAAGCTCAAGGAAGCGGCAGAAGTTACTGAACCGCGATTCCGGATTCCCGTCATCGATCACGTCATCAAGCCCTGGTTTGACTTCAAAGCACACGCAAACCGCAAACTGGGCCTGAGTTTCAACCTGGACTACCAGGCGCTTTACCAGGTGGCGGATGAAAGCCCTGGCGAGGACGAGGCCGCAGCCGGGTTATTCCGATTCTACGGCGAGTGGGCGCTGTTTGGCCGTGACACAAGCCATCCCGGAAATCTCGTCTACAAAGTGGAGCATGGGCATCGGCTGGGAACGGATATTTCTCCGGAAGACCTGAACCTGGAGATCGGTGCGATTCTCCCGACCGGAGATTCGTTTACTGAGTTCAGGAATTCTAGTTGGGCTGTGACCAATCTCTACTGGCAGCAACGGTTTCTCGATGGACGAATCACTTTCGTCGCTGGTAATGTGGACCCTTCCGATTACGTTGACACGTATGGACTCAACGACCCTCAGACCCATTTCCAAAATCTTGCATTCTTGACGAACCCGACAATTGCGATGCCAGATCAGGGCCTGGGCGCCGCATTCGGATTAATGGTTACCGATAACGTGTACGTTGTTAGCGGTCTCAGCGATGCCAATGGGGATCCTACCGTAGTTGGATTCGATACATTTTTTGACGACAATGAGTACTTCAAGCACTTGGAAATCGGCTGGATTTCCTCTTTTGAGCGTCGGTTTTTAGACAACATTCACCTAACGGCATGGCATGTCGATGATCGCGAGAAGGCGCAAGTACCGGACAGCTGGGGGCTGGCCTTTTCATTAACCAGATTCATAGATGATAAATGGATGCCTTTCATCCAGGCGGGGTGGTCAGATGGAGACGCATCACCAATGGAAACCAATGTAAGCGCCGGCATCGCTCGCTACTTCAGCAAACATCGGGACTTGATTGGGCTGGGGGTGAGCTGGGGTCAACCATCTGACAACTCACTCCATGATCAGTACACGGCCGAGTTTTTCTACCGCCTGCAACTGACGCAGAGTCTTGCAATTACTCCAGATGCCCAGATGATTATTGATCCAGCCCTCAACCCTGGCGAGGACGTGATCGGCGTCTTTGGCCTGAGGGTACGCTTGACGTTCTGATAGATAATTTATGCTATCAGTGAAAAGGGCCGCAGAATTCACAGAAATATAGAAGGCAAGATGTGGTTTGGGGTGGGGTAATATACCTAGAGTCAGTGGAAACACTTAAAAGCCTACATTTTATTTGTCTTTTTATCTCAATCTAACTGTTTTCGTATATCACTTATGGAAGAATAAATATATTTTGATTTTGGGACAGTCAAAATAGTAGAATGACCAGCCTTATGGTAATTTAAATAAAATGTTAACACGGTCTCACCAATTGATTAAGGTTAGGAATATGGCCAGGTAGTAGACCCCAGAAAAGCTGGTGATCTCACCAGTTGCCTTAATCTTTGTCTCTGGAGAAGCTAGGAGAAATAGCTATGACTGCAAAGAAACGAACAAAGAGAAAATCTCTAAAGAAACCTAAACGAAACGCATCAAAAAAGAAGTCCACAACTAAGCGAAAATCATCAACAAAGAAAACTAAAAGGACCGCATCAAAAAAGAAGCCTGCAACCAAGCGAAAACTATCAACAAAGAAAACCAAAAGGACCGTATCCAAAAAGCAGTCTACTACTAAACTAAAAAAATCAAAAACACAAGCGCCCAAAAAGCGTACGCGTAAGACCAAAGCAAAAGTAGAAGTAATCACTTACAAGGATTATGCCAGGGCCATAGATGACCCTTATAAACTCTTAAGCAAATTAATAGAGAAGGAATCGGATAAGTTAATCATGTTAAAAAAGGCTGCGAGTAATGAATGGACATCTATAAATGAAATACTTGCATATGCCTTTGACGGAAAACTCACTATTGGAACCAAGGTCTCTCAAAGTGATGCGGTCTTCTTTGCTGATAAAGAGGATATACACAAATTTGTGACTAATCCATATAGAAGAGATGTGAAGACACGTAATCTTGGAATGGTACAGCTGAAATGTGAAGCAGTATCCCCAAAGCAGGTTAGGAGTGATGGCCCTCTTGGCTTTCCTTTTATCCCCGGAAAATCTTTACCTAAATCCAATGTTACAATTAAAACGTTGTGTACTACTTTGAAGGAGTGGGAACGGTTTAAGAAAGTATTAAAAGGGAAGAGAAAATAGATTCTAGATGCTGGATACTGGATACAGGATTGAGGGATTAAAGAATTAAGATGCGGGGGTAAACAGGAAGTGGGGGTAAACTAGATATTAAAACAAAATCGCTGGGCGTAACCTTATTTCCAGTTGTAGTTATAAGACATTTTAATTTCTTATCTCACGCCACTGCAA
>JAZFSJ010000587.1:0-2665 GCA_036446115.1 Thermodesulfobacteriota bacterium
TTCTTCCTTAACCTTCCATTCACCTGTTTTTTTAGTAATAGGGAACTTAATAGTAAAGGTAGTCCCTTCACCTTCAACGCTGTCTAATGTAGTCGTTCCTCGGTGTCGATTGATGATTCCGTAGGAAACGCTTAGTCCCAGTCCGGTAGATTGAACCCCCTTGGTGGTGAAAAAAGGATCAAAAACTCTATCCTTTATATCTTTAGGGATGCCATCACCAGTATCCCCAATCTTAATAACGATATTATTGTCGTTCATAAGAGAGTTTATTTTAATCTCCCCACCTTGTGGCATGGCATCAATGGCATTGTTGATGAGATTGGTAAACACTTCCCTTAACTCTGAAGAACTTCCTAGTGTGAAATTAAGCGGGGAAAGCTCCTTTCTGATCCTGATCTTTATCCCTTTCGATTCAGCGTCATTCTTCCACCTCACTCTGGTAAATTCTAGAGCATTATCTATCAACTCATTAATATCAACCTGAGTAAAATCTTTATCATCGGTTCTCCTCCTGGAGAACTCCTGAATTCGCCTCACCGTCTCAGCACCATCTAGGGATGCCTTCTCAATAATTTCTAACCCTTTCTTTAGTTCAAGCATAGATTTCCTCTTTTCCTGCTTCCCGAGTGGGGCTTTAATTTGCATTTTCAATAGTTGAACTCTGCCAAGGATTGCAGCAAGTACATTATTAAAATCATGGGCTACTCCTCCTGACAATTCTCCCAAGGATTTTAACTTCTCCGACTGGAGAAGCTGTTGTTCCATCTTCTTCCGCTCGGTAATATCACTGTTTATACCTACACATCCTATTGATTTCCCAGTTTTATCAAAAAGAAGAGACATATTGGTCTCTATTATGATGCATTGACCGTCTTTCCTCTTCAAAAGAGATTCCCTCTCTTTGAGCACCCCTTCTTTAACTAATTTTCCGATTTCATTTTCACCCTCGGAGTACTGCTGGTTATCTGTAGGAGTAAGTAAAGTAACATGTTGTTTTAAAAGCTCAGCCCTTGGATAACCGGTTATTTCCTCCATAGCATCATTAACCATTGTTATGGAGCCTTCGTTATCAGTGACTATAATTCCATCTGCTGTTGTCTTGAAGATATTTTCTAAGAAGTCTCTTGCTTCTCTGATCTCTTTTTCTGCCTTTCTTCTTTTGGTGATGTCTCTGATTACACCAACTGCCCCAATGTTACCCCCTACCTCATCGTACAGATGAGATAGTTTCATCTCAACAGGAACTATTATGCCGTCTTTACGAAGATAATAGCTTTCCCAGTCGGATACCTTTCCTTCTTCAAATAGCTTCACTGACATTTCCATGCTAGTATTAAGAAATGCCTCATTTATTTCTACCATTTCTCCTGTAGTAGACTCATATGTTCTCATATCCGTTATTGAGAGTTCCATTATATGCTTTCCTATTACCTCTTCTTCCTCAAATCCGACCAGTGCTAAAAATGATTTATTAACTAAGATTACATTCCCCACACTATCAGAGACGATAATACCATCCAATGAACTTTCTATTATATTGTCCAAATGATCTTTTGTTTCTTTTAGTTGTGCTTCATCTTGTTTACGCTCGGTGATGTCTCTGATGGTTGATACTGTTCCTGTAATGTTACCTTTATTATCTCTTAAAAGAGCTGAATTCACTTCAACATCAATTAAATTCCTATCTTTTTTTAAATAGGCCAACTCAAATGCGGTAACAGTGCCTTCTTCGAATAATAGTGTTAAATATTTACCTACATTCTTCTTGTAACTCTCTCCTTTAGGGTTAAATACGCCTGTCCTTTTTCCTATAAGTTCATTCTTGGAATAACCTAGCATCTTTGTGATTGCCTCATTCACCAAAGTTATAGAACCTTTATTGTTGGTGACCATAATTCCGTCTACTGAGGTTTTGAAGATATTTTCCATAAATTCTTTAGCTTCTTTGGTTTCACTCTCTGCTTTTCTCCTCTCGGTGATGTCCCTGATTATACCAACTGCTCCAGTTCTATCTCCCTTCTCGTTGCAAAAAAAGACTATATTTTCCTCAACGGGAATCAACTTTTTGTCATTACGAATAAGATAGCTATCCCAATTGAATATCTTTCCCTCTTCAACCAAGTCGGATATAAACGTTTTTATATTGTCAAAGAACTCCTTATTTATCTCTACCAATTCGTCTGTTGTGGATCTATACGTTCCCTCCTCTATTGGTGAAAATTCAGCCATATGCTTTCCCATCACTTCTTCTTTTCTGTGACTAAGCAACTTCAAGAAAGCTTTGTTAGTCCTGGTAACATTCCCTTTGTTATCAGTGGTGACAATTGGATCTAACGAACTTTCTATCAGATTATCTAAATACTCATTTGTTTCTTTTAATTTATTTTCAACTTGATTACGCTCGGTGACATCTTTAACTGTCAACTGAACTATATTCTTTCCCTGATAGTCAATCATTGCTCCGTTGATTTCACCTATGTTTACGCTACCGTCCTTCCTTATAAATGACACCTCATTAAATTTCGAACTATTCTTCTCAACTATCTCATTTAATATGCACTCTACTTTTTCTCGGTACTCATAGGGGACTATATCAAAGATGTGATCTGTGTGGATAAGTTCTTTTTTACTATAGCCAAGCCACTCTTCTGCATATCCATTACAA
>JAZFSJ010000588.1:0-3539 GCA_036446115.1 Thermodesulfobacteriota bacterium
TTAATGCCAGGTAGGTCCGGCGTCCCTGTTCAAAATCTCTATATCCCTCACAATACATAAGTGCCCTGTTGACTGTATTGATATCAACATTACTACCGCAGGTTGAAAAGCACTTGCCACACATAATGCAGTACTGCTGTTTTATAGCATTATAATATGAATGGAGAACCTTTCTGTCGCTCCAGCCTACCTTTTTCCCTATTACCCCTACATTTTCCAAAAGCTGTTCATTGTTGACCATTCCCGGGATAACACAGTCCACAAAGCCTTTATCTAACACCCACTTCAAGGCGGCCTGCTGGGGGCTTAAAGAAGCGGTGGCTCCTTTTTGGTATCCTCCCGCCTGGGATTTCATGGCGATGACTCCCATATTCTTTTCCTTGGCCTTTTTTAATGCCTCCACATGTTCCGGCGGGCTTTTAAAATTAAACCATGCAAGTATTACGTCATAAATAGGGGACTTTGAAACTTGATCCGCCACATCCACATAATACCGCGGATCATGGATGGAAATTCCCACAAAACGGGCTTTCCCACTTTTTTTCAAGTTTTCAGCAAATGCCACTACAGTTTCATTTAGTGGCCAGCTCTTATCCATGATGTTATGCATAAGGAGTACATCCACGTAATCTGTCTGGAGCCTTTTCAGGCTTTTATCCATCATTTCATCCATCTCCTTTCTTTCGAGCAGGCGAAACTCCTGCGATAATGTTTTTTGCATGTGAAATGGATGAATTTTTGTGGTAATTAATAACTTTTTTCTACCGTATTCTTTAGCCACTTTACCAAGCATTATTTCATTGTTACCATTCTGGTAGTTATGGGCTGTATCAAAATGGTTTATTCCCAAATCGAGGGCCTTAAATAAAACCGCCGGTTCTTTCAAGCGCATCACCCCAAAGCTGACCGCCGATACCTTCAGTCCGGTTTTGCCCAGGGTGCGATATTCCATGTCCGGCCCTTTATCCTTCTTCGCCGCTGGTTTTTCCCCACCATAGGCAGGCTTTGCACCAAGTTGATTAAGCAGCAGTCCGGTACCTGCCAGTTTAACACCCAACTCTGTTATAAACTCACGACGATCTATTTCTTTTATAGCCATTCCCATGCCTCCTTTAAATTATTTAAAATCTATCACCAAAAAAGTATGATTTGATTAAACAATCACCCTTTTTTTGCCATCTGTCAAGATGTTTTGTCTTAGACAATTCACCTCTTTTTGCAACTGCCGCTTTTTTTTAGTGTTTTACTTCCACCTTGAGCGACAATTATTTTGCACAATGCCATACGAAATCGCACCTGCATCACCAGGTGATCTGGCAACTGTAATTTAAGAACAAACGTGTAAATAAAATGGCTTGACACATCTTGAAGGTATTGCTATATGTGTCCGAAGTTGAAATATCATCAGATGAAGAACTTATCAGAAAAGGAGGAAATATGAAAAAGTCAGTATTAGGTAGTACTCTGGTTATCCTGTTGATTTTGGGAGTGAGCACAATGAGTTACGCTCAGGATGCGCTAAAAGATGCGACAGCTAACCTGGAGAAGGGCTGGCAAAACCTGGATACCCCTTTATTGGAAAAAACAGTAAAGACCTTGGAAGAGATGGCAAAGAAAAACCCCAAGGACCCTCTTGCCCCTTACTATGCAGCAAAGGCCCACTTTGCCATAGCAGACTGTCTCGACATCAAGAGTAAAGAGGATTTTGACCAGAGCGGGGAAGGTGGTAATCATATCGATGCAGGATTAGACCTGATCAAGACCTCACTGGCCCTGAAAGAAGAAAGTGTGGACACCCATATCCTTAAATTTCAGCTCTTGCGGAGAAAAATGTTCCAAGTGGGCTTTCCAGGGCTTATGATGTATGTATCCGGCCGGACTGAGGCCTACAACAAGGCCAAAGCCCTGGCACCGGATAACCTCAATGTTCAGCTCCTTAGCGCCATTCAGGTTGCGGAGGGTGGTTATCCCCCCCCACCACCGGAAAAAGCCATTGTAGAATTTGAGAAGCTTTTGAAAAAAGATCCCAAGATGGCTGATGCCTACTACGAAATCGGGTTTATCTGGGAAAAGGCCAAGAAAACGGATGAAGCCAAGAAGAATTATAAAAAGGCCCTGGAAATAAATCCCAACCATCACTGGGCTAAGAAGAAATTAAAGGTATTAGAAAGTGGTTCAGCGAAGCAAACGTAGTTTAAGATAATCCCGAAAACCAGAATTTCGGTTATCAGCCCGTTGCGGGTTACAAGTCGTCAAATTTGGATAACTATGAAGGCACACAAGCCTGCAAATAGAGAAGTTTTGTAGATCACTCCTCAGACGCCTTTCGTTAAACTGACAACCCATCGTGTCCTATGCGCCATCCAGCTTTTTAATTACTTAGTTGTCAAATTCGTGTTTTTTTGGAAAGAAAATATTTAAATTTGGGAATTTGGTCATCCAAGGATTATGGGATTTAGTAATCCCTCAATTCCTCAATTCAAAATTCCTCAATCATTTTTTGGTTCCGGCTTGTCCGGGTTAAGTATCTGGAATAAAAATACAAGTGCGAATGTTGATGAACTCGTAAAAAGTCGGAAATTAGGAGACACAGTAAAAAGCTCCAGATGCAAGGCGCGCAAATCTTTAGGAATGAGGCGTACTTAGGAGTACGTCGGAATGACTAAAGATGAAGCGCAACGCAGCCCTTCGACTTTGCTCAGGGCCGTGAGCTTGTCGAACGGCAGATGGACTTTTTACGAAGTCGTCAATGTTAAACACTATCACTACTCCGATTCTACAAGTTGCATTAGATTGTGTACATCTGGTCCAAGCCCGGCAACTGGCAGAAATACTTGAGCAGGAATTATCCGGCTTAACATACTTATGTGAAGCAGGAACACCTTTGATAAAAAACGAAGGGCTTAAAAATGCCATCCCCGCATTGAAAACCATAGTTGGAAAGAGTACAAAGATCGTTGCTGACCTGAAGACCCTGGATACCGGTGCCCTGGAAGTTGAACTGGCACATAAGGCCGGAGCGGATATAGTGGGGATATCAGGTGTTGCAGGATACGAGACTATAGATGCCGCCCTTTCAAAAGCGAAAGAGTGTAAAATGCCCATTTTAATTGACTCTATCAGTACAGAAAATATTAAAGGACGTCTTGACTGGATTATAGAAAGGATTAAGAGCTATAACCAGCAGGACGGACTTGCAATAGTTGAATACCATATACCAATAGATGCCCAGAAGAAGAGCAGAGACTTCAGCCCCATAAGAGAGATCTGCACTCAATCAGGTATCCCTGTCGCCGCGGCCGGAGGTCTTGATGAAAACAGTATCCCTGAAATACTAGACTACGGTGCAAAAATATGTGTTGTGGGAGGGGCCATCACAAGACCTGATAACAGAAGCACAAGAAAAGCAATCAGAAAAATAAGAGACGCTATTTACAAGCAAACAAATTTTATTCTCTAATAATCTAATAGGGAGATATCTTTGATAACAACAATAATAATCCTTGGGCTGCTTGTTTCATTAACCGGTTTTATCGGTT
>JAZFSJ010000589.1:0-4793 GCA_036446115.1 Thermodesulfobacteriota bacterium
ATCGAAACGCCTTTCGAAATATTCGTATATGCTGATGAAATTGCCTTTATGTAACGGCGGAATGATGACTGCCATTACCAGAATAAGGCCAAGGGGTATACCTAATTCATAACAGAGCCATTTGAGCCCGCCCCCTTGTTTTAGTGCAACAAAAGCGGGAGCAGAAACAAAGCTTATAGCTCCAAGTTGTGTGGCCATTACTGAGAGACCGGACTGCCACCACTTGATTCTCCTGCCGGCAAGATAATAGTCACTGATAGTGTGATGATGACGATTGAGATAAAGTGCAATGCCCACAAGGACAGCCATATAAACAGAAATGACGATCCAGTCCAAATAATTCATGGCTTAACAAGAGGAGTTGCCAGGGTTAAAATTTTTATTATTGTTCCGTTTTGCTCGCAGTTGGAATGTTGGAGTATTGGAGTGGTGGAATAATGGGTTAATTATATGTTGAGTGGTTAAGAGGTTAAGTAGTTTCATTGCGCAACTCAACAACTCAAATATGTGATGACTTAATGAAATAGTGATTCTATGTGTGAGGTAAAAATCTTAGCCTCAGTAAATCCTTTGAGTATCACTACGCCATAGAAATATCGAGACGTATGATATTAGACAGGTAACAGTTAGTTTTAGGGTGGGGGTGAATTCGCATGCAACTTTCTATGCTAATCGGGAGTTTGTTCATCGAGTTGTCCTAATTCATCCAAAATCTTCCGTAGGTTTTTGTCCCCTGAAAATTCTTCAAATTTGTTTTCACTGGCAGTTATCAGTTCCAAAATGAGGTTGTCTTCTTTGCTTCCGGAAGAGAGCGTTTGATTTCCCTGTACCGCCCGGATAACGTCACTTACCCTGATAGCATCTAAGTTCCTTGCAGGAAGATATGCGTGTTGTCCATATTCGTCCAGCTCGACTAAAAGATTGCGAGCTAAGAGGGAAGAGATGAGCTCCTGCGTGAGGTGGGGGGGTAAATTCAATGCTCTGGTAATTTCCTTCAGTTTAAGCGGATTTTTATCAGAGAGGAAGTTCTTTCCAATAGCAAGTAAGATACGAAGAGACAGATATTCCCTCTCCTTATAGCTGGGTGAATGAACCTTCAACCCATTTCTCAGGAGTCCGAAGTTTTGAAAGGTAAATGAAAGCTCTGCTCCCAGGAGAAAGATAGTCCAGCTGATAAAAAGCCAGAGGAAAAAAAGAGGGATAACCCCAAGAGAGCCATAGATCTTGGAGTAGACCAACACCTTAGAAGTATAGAGGGTAAATCCCATACCGGCAACCTGCCAAATAGTACCTCCCACAATACCACCCAATAAAGCAGAGGAAAATTTCACTTTGGTATTGGGTATAAAAGCATAGAGTCCGGTGAAAGCAAACCAGATAAATAGGTAAGGTAAGAAGGAAAAAAAGTCCAGGTTGATGTAGCTTTCCAGCCACATTACTGCCTGGTAGCTGCGCAATGTTGGGGGGATTCCTATGGAAAGAGCCAGCAGGGGAGGGCCAAAGGTAATAGCTGTCCAGTAAAGAGCGAATCTGTGTAGGAAGGGCCTGTGTTTTTTGAGTCCCCAGATCTCATTCAAAATTGTTTCAAGCTGACCAAGCAGAAAGATTGCCGCGAGGAATACCAGTACAGTACCCACTGCTCCAATAGCTCCTGCATTGAGACGTTCAATAAGACTATCTATAATTCCAATGAGTTTTTCCTGAGCACCGGGCACCAGCACTTTTAGGATCAAGGGTCGTATCTTTTCTTCCAGTCCTTTAAGACCACCAAAGGCATGGAAGAGAGAGAAAGTTACTGCTAGCAATGGGATTAGGGCAAAAACGGTAGTGTAAGTGAGTGCTGCTGACCAGAGGATACATCTATTTCTAAAAAAGTCATTTGCTGATAGGGATGTCAATTGAGTGGCATTATGGAGGAAATTGAAAAAAGGAAATATGAGGTGTTTGTTTAGGCTTTTCATATTTTTCATATAATTCTTTTTAATTTCTGATCCTACGCTGTGATTCTCTTATCCATACCATGATGATTGACTCTCGGGGTATGGGCATATCTTCACTTTGGGGATTTAAAGTTAATAGCTTCTTGTGGAGCACTGCCGGCTCCTGCTTAGCAAGCGCCGGGATGTGCTCTATCCCAGTACTGTAAAGCAGGTTTGCATTGAGTATTCCCATCCCTTTAAGTTCAGCAAGTTCTGCTATTTTCATCCACCTTAGGATTTCACTTTCTGAAACCTTGAGCTTTGAAGCAAGCCCTTTCCTTTCATGTTTACTGGCTGCCTTTGCAAGGAATTCATGGGGGGTGGTTATCTCCAGTGACTCGAAACCTAGAGCAGTGTTGTGGCTTATCGACTGCAAATCTTTTATATCAGACCAGTAGGAGTTAACGGTATATTTATCCATTGCATTATAAATGCAGAGACAAAAAGCTAAGCCTGCGAGGGAAGAAACTGTGCATAACGATAATTTTACCTTTTTTCTTCGATTGAGTCTATAGGTATCTTCTTCCCAACCCCTTTGGTGACGGAACAGACTGATGAAATTGTACATAACATAACATTCAACCGCAAAAGGCGGGAACCCAAAAAAACCCAGTAACGGCATCTCGAACAATTTGAGTTCTTCTAAAAATGGAACGGTATAAATCCATTTGGTAGTGGCCCAGAAATTCCAGAACTCCCATAGGATACCACAAATAAGACCTGCTATCAGCAGCAGGTAGAACTTCCGCAGGGTGCCGTTTTGCCAATCTCTTAAAAGTGATTTACTTCCCCATCGGTAGTTGATGGGTTCCAGCAGAAAGATAAGACCTCCCCAGATAAAGGCATAGCAGTATCTCGGATAGAAAAGAACTCCTAGCAAAAACCCTGTACCCAGCGTGAAAAAAATTATAATGCATGATCGATTAACTGAAATGGGCTTTAACCTACTACCTTTAAACAGTCCTAGCGATTCTAGAAATTCTGTGGTTTCAAATAAACTCGGCAGCACTGTAGCATAGGCAATCCCGTAACCCAGCCAGCGTATACTTAGATTAGGCACCACATTAACATAGTACCAATTCTGTAAAATCAAGTTTACCGCTTCAAAAAAGGTCCAGATGAAAGCTGACCAGAAAAGCATCAAAAAAAACTCTCCTTGTCTATTCATGATCAGAGAATTCTTCTTGATCTTATAGACAAGACTGTCCACTATGAGAATGTATGACCACCAGGCTAAAAAGTAAAACCAGGAAGCAAAAGGTTCGATGCCTTTAAACATCAGCAATTCAGAAATGACCAGAATAACCAGCCCTATAATCCCATGTATGTTTTTCCTTTTTTCTGTCACTTTATTTTTAACTTGTGTTGTTGGTTAATTCATTGTTTGCTTTGGAAACCCCGTGCTTTGCACGGGGTCGCAAAAGGAAACATTAGCACTTTCGTGCTTCCTTTGTTTCACCCGTACGGGCAAAACAAAGCCACCCGTATCACGGGTGGTAGTTTACTTATCCCATGTCTAAGGAGGGTGAACTAAGGGGTTTTAACTTTCTCTGTTCCTGTCTTTTGTGCATTTCGGGAAATTTATCTATTATCTGATCGACCCCTACTTCCATCAGTTCCTCGGCAGTCAGCCATCTCCATTCACTCCGCAGGAAGGAAGAAAAGTTACTCAAGTCCTCTGACAGGGGTTTTTGGGTTTTGTCGAAGCTGGCTGACCATAGTATCTTTCCTCTTTTACCATCTGTAAGATGAAGCTCGAAGGCAACAGAAGCTGGTTGTGAAACAGAGTAGTCATTTCCTTTCCTTGATTGATAATAGTTGACCAGTCCCATCAAGACAGCATCGACTTCCAGCTCTCTTCCGAGAAGGATGGCAATCTGCTGGGCCCGAAGGGAGTGTGTCTTAGAAAGGAGTGCTTCAACCTTTTCTTCGGGAATGAGGTAATAAAATCTATCCAGTTTTTTTAGCAATAAACGGGTAAGAACTGTTGCACCCTCAACTGTTTCGTACGAGGAAGTATGATCTGCTGCAATGGGAACGATGGCAATTCTATTGATGGGTAGTTCATTAATGTTGTCAACCTGGTTGATGGAAATATATTTCGATCCACAACCGAAAAGCAAAATGATATAAAACAAGTTTACGCTTAATCTTGCGGGGAAACAAAGATATTTCTTATCTGACTTGTTTCTCATCTATGGATAGGCCCTGATGAATGAAACATGTGATTTTGGGATTTTGTGGTCTGCAAAATTACCCTCATATCTAACAGTAATTACATAACTAATCAATAAAAAATAGCCATAAAATCCATTGCTTTAGAAAAGTTCCTTGTTTGCTTTGGAAAACCCGTGCCTCGCGCGGGGTAGCAAAAGGAAACATTAGCACATTCGTGCTTCCTTTGTTTCACCCGTATGGGAAAAACAAAGCTACCAGCTTCGCAGGTAGTCGTTTGCTTTCTTTTGAGGGGTTTTGTGCACGTTCAACACACGTTCAAATATTATATTGACGGAAAGGCATTGAGATGTTAATAAATAGTGTGCAATTATTAAAATTACCTTTAAAAATCAGAGGTTACTGTTGCTATGCTCGATCTTAAATATGTTCGTGACCATATTGATGAAATAAGAGAAAAAACAGAACAAAGAGGCGACGAAGTAGATTTCGATAGCTTCCTTGAACTTGATATTTTAAGAAGAGAGTTGTTAAAAGAGGTTGAAAGTTTGCGCTATCAGAAAAATACAGTTTCCGACACCATAGCTAAATTAAAGAAGGAGAAAAAGGATGCCTCACAGGAAATAGAGAATATGCGGG
>JAZFSJ010000590.1:0-2479 GCA_036446115.1 Thermodesulfobacteriota bacterium
CGTGGGGGCTTTATGGTCTGGTGTGTGAACCAAGTTTATGACGAAGACTTTTTGCAAAGAACTATCAGGGAATATCATCCAGTCACCAGATATTTTACACAGCACGTCTTGACCTCTCACTAAAGGGGCGCCACGCTCGATTACTTTGAAAAACCCCATCTCTTTTATCAGTTGATTCAAAATTGATTGTAACCTCTGATCTTTCCCAGAAGGCACTATTTTGTAATTGTTCCAATTTGATTGGATATCCTCCCTGATATCGAGGGGAAGGCGATTGTCTGTGTCTATAATAATGGTGGTGTTATTTGCAAGTTGTAGTATAGGATAATCAGCAGTATCCAAAGATAACTGGCTACCTTCAAAATCCGGAAACTCATGGATTCCCTCCTGCTGTAAAGTACTACCGGATTCAGCCAGGAGGATAGAGAAGTCCTCTTGTAAAAGTTTTTTAATATTAACTTTTTCTAACGGTGCCTCACTTAAAGGTTTTGGGGGAGGGGGTGGTGTAGTTTCTTGTGCTGGGACGGTAGTAATGGTTACACCGACACTTTCGGGTTGCAGTATAATTATCTTATATTTTTTATTTTCTGGAGGGAGAGTAAGGGGGATAAGGACAATCTGGTAATCTCCCATGGTATTGAGATCTTTAATGTCTGGGTTGAGCTCTTTTATGAAATTTAGATACTCGTTAAATATAAGATGATCGGGAATTTCGTAGGTGATTCGCAAGATGTTGACAAGATTATCGCCGGGCAATAACACACGTTTTTCTACCAGAACATCAACTGTTTCTTCAGCTTCCTCTGAGTTGAGGGGGGAGCTTATCATTACAAAGAAAAAACAAATCAAAAATAACACATAGTGATTGCTGGAGAGCATCATAATGTGCGCCTTAGATATGTTTTCATTATGAGCTGTCCCACATTCGTTTAATCTTACTAAGGCTCATACTTAAATAATCCCTATCACGGGAGAATACCTCAAGGGTTATGGTTTCATCATAACCTATGTCTTTAAGCTCTTTGAATATTCTGCTGAAATAAATCATGCCTGCACCAAGAGGAAGATGGCAGTCATCCTTCCCGAAGTTATCGCTGATATGAATGTGTGAGAGCCTTTCAGCATAGTGTCTAATAAAATCAGGTGAACGGTTTTTATTAGTGCCTAAATGGGCGTGGGCAATGTCGAGGGTAAACATGAGATCGGGATGTTTATGGAAGATTTTCTCAAATTCGTAGGGTTCTGTGAGGGAATGAATTCCTGGAAACATATTTTCTATGCAAAGTGTTACCTGCAATTCATTGGTCTTCTTAACTATGGTTGCGAGGCTTTTATGGGCATATTTGTGAACTCTGTTCTTTACCTGCCTTCCCATCCCTCGAATCGAACCCGGGTGTATAACAAACTTCTTTATGCCCAGCGCTGCACCTGCCTCCAGTGCCTTGATGTTTTCATCAATTGACGCCTTTCTTATGCTCTCATATAAATCAGCAATACTTATAAAAGTAGGAAGGTGTCCAATAATTTCTAATTGGTGAGCAGCGAGGGTATCTGTTATTCTATCTTGATCTCTTAGGATTATTTCAGGTGTGGCTTCAGGAGCGTCAATGGTGAGTTCGATGTAATCAAACCCCAGTTTCCCCAGTTCTTCAATTTCTTCCACAACAGATTTAGTGGGTAAATTCATTGCACCGTATTTCATCTAAGTTCCTTTAAAAAATGTTAAAGGTATCTGAATTCTAATGAATAGAAATATAAAGTGCTATGGTTAATGTCAAGGTAAAAGTTTTTATCATGCGTTGTGTTAAGCAGAGTTGCCTCTACCCTAATGATCTGACCGCGCAAATTATTTTTAGCTACTCTTTATGATTTTCTGGGTTGCAGTCTTAGTGGCTCATTGTTTGCTTTGGAAACCCCGTGCTTTGCACGGGGTCGCAAAAGGAAACATTAGCACTTTCGTGCTTCCTCTGTTTTACGGCCTTTGGCCGAAAAAACAAAGCCACCCGTTTCACGGGTGGTAGTTCACTTCCCCTTTCCTTTAACAAAAGGATTAAAACTTTCCATAAATTGTCTAATTTGATACAATCTCTGGTGTAAAAGACAATTTATTAAAGAAAATGCTTTGAAGCGTAGATGATCTAAATGGAGGTATTGATTATAAATAATGCTGAGAAATGTGTTTCGGTTAATTTGATCGTACTAAGAACATTTAAATGAAGAGAACAGAATTTAGTGACTATTTGATAGACTGCAATGGTCTTAATGAACTTGGTTTTAGGGAGTGGGCCTTTTATCCTGGAATGTTATTTAATTCTACTGAAAAATGGTGGGGTAAAGAAGGGAAGCGGGATACACCTCATGAAGGATTGGATTTATGTTTATACAGAAATAAGAATGGCGATAATTGTACCCTCGATACAACAGTAAAAATTCCTGTGATGTATGAAGGAAGAGTTATCAGAATAATTGATGATTTTAT
>JAZFSJ010000591.1:0-2956 GCA_036446115.1 Thermodesulfobacteriota bacterium
AGAAGTTGTTAACCATTCCTGATCTACCATTATTAAGACTCCTATAATTATTACATTACAACTAATATGCTGTCATGTTTGCGCATGATATTATGCAACTATCTATCGGCTATATTTTTGGCTCTGGTTCTGCCAGTTTAGGTATAACGTGGGCATGACCTGCCGAGATGGAGCGTAGCGAAATCTCGGTCAGCGTCTATTCGTTATGCCTTTTCATTCGTAATGAGTCCACATCCTAATAATTTTAACCACTTTTTTATCATCAAGAATTTGATAGACTAATCGATGTTGAATATTTATTCGCCGGGAAAAGGTGCCAGATAAATCACCTAAAAGCTTTTCGAATGGCGGAGGAGTCTGGTAAGGATTCTCACGTAGGATTTTAATTAGCTTTTCAGCTTTCGGACGTTGACCAGCAGCGGATAGCTTTTTGGCGTCTTTTTGAGCCTGTTTCGTGAAAACGAGTCGCCACATTACCAGTCAAGTTCCTGAGTGCATTCCTCGAGTGGAGTGGCTAATCCTTCCCGAATTGATTCTCGCATACCAGGAATATTCAGCAAATAGAGGGTTTCCTGTATGGATCGCCAATCATCCTCTGAAATAAGCACAGCATTGCCGCGCTTACCCTTTATGATAATGGGCTCATGGGAAGACGCTGCTTCGTCAATAAGTCGATAAAGCTTTGATCTTGCTTCAGTAACTGTTAGTGTAGGCATGAATTACCTCTGTTTTAATGGACTTTATACATTTAAACAGTACGCCATCGCGTACGTTTTGTCAAGTTTTATCAGAGAGGCATAACGATAAGTTCAGCTGTAAATTTGTGCGCAGTGCAATTTGTCAACTGAAACGACTGGTTATGCTGATATTTTGTAGGCATTAAATAATTATCTATTGTTATTTTCAAAGCTTATTAAATTTTTTTTCAAAGCTCTATCAAATTTACGAAACACCATGTCACAAATCTTTGCTGGATCCAAAATTTGAAGGGGCTTGTGTACTGCGATTACAACAGAAGTTTCCTTTTCTTTTGTTTGTGTTAGTTTTGCCGTTATTGCTGCTGTGCCAGTTAATGACCAAAATAATTGTTTCCACACAATGTAACCGTTTTCAAAATCAGATTTATTTGTCAGCCAACTCTGAATATCATCTCCACTTTTACAAAGTAGATCAAAGCTATCTTGTAAAGAGAGCGGTATTTGAATGTGAAATTTTTTAATCATCAGGTTATATTAAGTATTTCTTTTAAGGCATAACGGGCTCTTCAGCCGCAGCGGCCAGCTGTCGGCTGCAAGAGCAAGGTTAGGCCATTTTTAGTTGCTATTGCTTTTCTCCCATGGCTTACCCGTTAACAAAAACCAAGCATTACGGTATCCAATGTTATGTTTCGCATAATCAGGTAAATCACGCATGATGAGTCGTATATTCTTGATGCGTTTTTCTATATATGATGTAGAACTTCGATTAGACGCAGTATCAAAACCAACAACAAAACGATTACTAAATTTCGTCAAAATGTTCTTATATTCAACTTTAAGGGTGTTTTTCTGTCCTCCGAAAAAGGAATCTTCCCAGATTACAGTATCCATTACCTTATAATCGTTACATTTGTAATAGCGCCCAGGATTCCCTGTCGAGAGGTCATAATAGAGATTAGGATAGGTGCTGAGGAGTCGTTCTACGAGTTTGGGCCCGAACTTAGTTTCTCGATCGGGATGACGAATTTGACCAAAATGTGAAACAATGACTTTTGCCTTTGGGTAAGTAGCAAGCATTTCCTCCAAAGCATCAAGTGGTTTATCCTCAGGTTCCAAATGGATGGAAAAAGGGACTCCTGTTTGTGATGAAAGCTGGAACACACGGTGTCCATTGTCTCCATTTAGTGGGATGTCCATATCTCGGTTCACGCCTGCTCTGCACTGAAAACCGGCCATGTAATGACGAAACTCTATCTCGCCGATAAAAGCATAATCACCTCCACGCACCTGCTGCTCAAGCTGGTCGATGAAATGCCAGGGTTTTCCGCCTTTTTCCTTGAACCAATTATTATTGCCCCCTTTGTTAGTTGTCAGAATAAAGTAATCGGGGTCAGCGTTTACTATTCGGTGGATGAAATAATCCCAACGATGACCTCGACTACCGGGTTCCTTGGGTGCCCAGCGGCCCGCAAAAGAGATGAGGGCCACTCCCTTTTTATCCATCACTTGCTTAGTCGAACGGATAACAGCTTTACTATTTTCTCTCCGCAAAAAGGACAGAAGATCAATCAGTGGAATTACCCCCTGATCCGAGAAGGACTGGATACGTCCTCGCCACTTGTCCTCGATTTCCTGCCGCGTGTACTTGAGCTTGATTGGGTCTTCAGCCCGAACGGAAAAGGGCACCGCAAACGTCACCGCCATCAAGAGCAACAGAGCACACCACGTCTTTATCATTATCACTTGCCTTCCCTTTTTGCCTAACAGTTGGTATAGATGGAAAACCTTCTATATGTTACACGTATATGAAGTTTGTAATGATAGCCTGCAGCTTCCTTTGATCTTAATCACACCCCAATATATGGACACATGGACACGAGCTGTTTTGGGCTTGATGCTCGACTTGTTGCCTAATGTTGCACTCGTAAATTATTTGAATCTATAGCTGATTTCTTTTGTAAATCAAGCATTTTTAGGACTTTTATTTTGCTAAGTTCAAGGCAGCAAGTCAATCACTGGAACAGATGTTCAATATATATGGGAAAACAATAATGGCAGGGCCAATTTGACCCTGCCATTACTGTTTGTTATTATCCGGCCGATTTACTTTTTTATCAAAAAGCGGTCTTGGAACTCCTGCAGCAGCTTTACATGCGGCTCCATGGGCGAGCCGTAAGCCGCGGTGGTTATAAAGCAGTCTCCTCCTCCGCCTCCTCCACCGTCACCAGTATCAATTACGCCTGGCCCTCCTACGTCAA
>JAZFSJ010000592.1:0-4873 GCA_036446115.1 Thermodesulfobacteriota bacterium
ACCGGCAGCGCATCCCGATAGAAGGGAAGTTTGGGCAGGGAAAGAACGGCTACCGACTCAACTACATTCGGGCGAAAAGCACCGAAACATCGGAAACATGGATTAAAAGTATCTTCCTGGTGATGAATTTGCTGGTAATGGCCAAGATTTTGTTTTGCTATTAAAACGCTGGTATTGGATGGGTATTAACACCTTTCTATTTGAAATAATTGAACAAAATTCCTTGACATTTCACTTTGCTTCCTTTAATCAAAAGAATTCCTCGATGCTCTGCATCGGGGTTAAATAAGATAAAAATTCATTTTGATACCTCGCAGCTCTGCTGCGGGGTAGTTCATTTTACACAAAAAAAATGGGACAATAGTGGGATAAACTAATATCTTTGATTGCGTTCATCTTGAAAAAAAAGAAATCTTCAAATGGGAGTTAAATGGCAAAAAACACAGTATGTCGATGTGCGATATCGAGAGCATCCGGAAAGAACGCACCACAACAAACCTGATAGGTACTATGTCATCCGCTATAAATTGAGAGGGAAACTTAAAGAGGAACAGGTAGGGTGGGCTTCAAGGGGCATGACTGCCTTAAAGGCTAACAAAATTAGGGGTGAAATTTTCCAAAACATAAAAAAAGGCAAAGGATTCCAGTCTCTCAAAGAAAAACGGCAAATTAAAGAAACCCCATATAATGAGGAAGAAAGAAAAAAGCGATTAAAAGAAAAGAAACAAATTACGTTCGGGAAGGTAATGCTTGAAAAGATTGGCGAGATCGCCATAAAAAAAGGCCTGATTACCCAGGAGCAGCTACGAGATGCGCTGATAATACAGCGTGAGGGGGACCCTGACCTTGGAATTCAGCCCGGTGACAAGGTGGGGCGTGTACTGCTCAAGATGAAGTTTATTAAGGCGATGGACCTCGTCAGGATCCTTTATGAGCAGAAGGGGCATATAGATTTTCTTCTTATCGGCAATTATGTGGTAGAGCCGCGCGTTGTAACATGGCTGTCCGCCGAAGAAGCTGCCAGCCGCGAGATACTTCCTCTTGTTTCTATGGACGATACTACCCTTATGGTAGCTACAAACAGGCCCCTGCCTGCCGAGGAGATCAAGGACCTCGAAACTATTACAAAAAAAACTATAGAAACTGTTGAGATAGATGACGAGGACATCCTTGGCTCTATCAAGGCCTGTTACTATACCTTTAAAAAAAGGGGAAATTTTGGAGTACGCATTGGAGAGATCCTTGTCCGGGATAAGTATATAGGCCAGGAAGACCTCGATGCCGCCCTGGAGGAAAGCAAGAAATCCCAGAGGATGATTGGTAAAGTGCTTATAGATATGGGTAAGGTCAATGAACTTGATTTTTTCAAGATCCTATCCAAACAGAAGAATATGGCTGTAGTGACGGCCCACGACATACTGCCAATCCTTGACAGGGAACTGGGGGGACAAATATCCAAATCTTTTTGCATACGAAACCTGGTGATTCCTTACCTGAGAGATGGGGACAGGGTTTCCGTTGTGACGTCTGAACCCACGATTAATCCCGATGAGTTGGCAAGGCCTCTTAAGTGCAAGTATCTTGATGTTAAGCTTGCATCCTATTCTGACATTAACATGATTCTTAGGACGGTTTTCCAGGAGGTTGACCCGCATGTGATGGACGAACTCTCCAAGGGAGCTGCAGGCCTTGTGGACCTTCCGCTTGACGGGGATCTGATGGAGGTTGGTGAAGAGGATATTACAAAGATTTCTAAAAAACACCAGAATACTGCCGGCATGATACTGATTGAGGGGATCAAAAAGGGTGCCAGTGATATCCATTTAGAAAACTACGAGGATAAAGTTGTGGTCCGGTTCAGGATAGACGGCACACTATACGATATTGATTATTTGAAGGTCAACAAGAGCAATATTACCGGCATTGTTAATGTGCTGAAGGTCCAGGCTAACATGGATATTTCCGAAAGACGCCTCCCTCAGGGCGGGCGGTTCAGGAAGAAGACGAAGGACAAGAATGTCTATGATTTCAGGATACAGAGTCAGCCGGCCCTGTACGGCGAGAATATGGTTCTAAGGATACTGAAGCAGTCCGGTCAGATGCTTAATTTTGACCAACTCGGCCTTGCACCGGACATCAGGGCAAGATATGAGAAGCTTGTTAGCAATCCCTCGGGACTCATTCTGATCACAGGCCCTACGGGAAGCGGCAAAACGACAACGCTCTATTCGTCTCTGGAGACGATAAAAAAAGACCTGAAAAAAAAGATAATAACGCTGGAGGACCCTGTGGAATATTCTCTCGACAGGATACAGCAGTGCCAGGTAAGGGAGGATATCGGTTTTGGGTTTGACAGTGGCATCCGGGCCTTCCTGAGGGAAGACCCGGATGTTATGCTTATCGGAGAGATTAGGGATAAAAACACGGCAACAGAGGCATTCCGGGCAAGCCAGACAGGGCACCTTGTTTTTTCGACACTGCACACCAGTAATGCTATTGAGGCGGTCCAGCGTTTGCTCGATATCGGGCTGGAGCCCGGGACAATAGCCTCTGAGTTGATACTGGTCATGGCCCAGCGGCTGGCCAAGAAAAACTGTCAGCACTGCAAAAAGGAATACAGGCCGAGCAGGGATCTCCTGGACACCTTTTATCCCAATAGTGTGCCTCATGGGCTCGTTTTTTTAAAGGGTATGGGTTGCGAAGATTGCGACTTCAGGGGGCATAAGGGAAGAATTGCCATACACGAGTTCTGGTTTATCGAGATGGAAAGCAAAAACCTTATTCTTAAAAGGGCTCCTTTCGACGAGCTTTTTTCCACCGCTCTGGCACAGGGGATGATGCCGATGATTGAAGATGCTCTCATGAAAGTAGAGTCCGGCCTGATAACGCTGGATGAGCTTCCCGGCGTCATTCCCTACTTCCAGATTGTAAGATGGAAGGGTATTCATTCAAGGCTGCAATTCAAGATTTAAAGCCCCCACCAGTATTTCAGAAAGGCGGGGAAATTACGCATGTCTGATTTTTGCCTGTCCCAGGGTTTGAGGCTGGTGTAAAAAAGGGGCCCGCCATCCTGCTTTTCCCCCAGCTTCTTGTCTTCACCTATCAGATCATATTCTAAACCTTCCCAATCCTCATTGCGACACAGACATTAAAAAAGAATTACGATGTTCGTTTAATATGGCAAAAAAATGGATCTGTCCGGGAGGGGGAAATCTGGCCTATTTTCCGTTTTGGCTTGTTACACATACGTATCGTAATCTTTATTTTCAACCACCTCTAAATATTTGTGATTAGTGAACGTAATCGTTAAATTCAGCAGCTATGTTTAGAGGTTCGCCCTTGGACTCTATTGCAAAAGGTAACAAGGTAAAAACCCAAAAACTAATTTGCCCTCAGGAGGCGGAAGCCCAGGCTGACGGGGCGGAGGGCAGGATCGTACCCGAAGCGATTGGCTGATCGAACGAGCCCCGGTAGGTTGAGCCAACTGCCACCGCGCTTGACCCGGTTCGAGCCGCCCGATGGACCCTTATGGTCGGTAACAGAACCGGATGGATAATCCCCATACCAATCCTGGCACCACTCATAAACATTGCCTTGCATGTCATACAGACCCCATGCATTGGGCTTTTTCTGAGCTGTTGCATGAGTTTTCTGCCCTGAATTATTCCAATACCACGCATATTCTCCAAGCCTGCTTTTATCACTACCAAAGTAAAAAGGGGCCGTACTTCCTGCCCGGCAGGCGTATTCCCATTCGGCTTCTGTGGGTAGTCGATATTTGTCGCCGCCTTCCCGCTGATTCAACTTTCGGATAAATTCCTGTGCATTGACCCAGGAAACCCTTTCCACCGGCAAATCATTGCCTTTAAAACGGGATGGATTGCTCCCCATCACCGCCTTCCACTGTCCTTGGGTGACTTCGGTGGCTTGCATGTAAAACCCGTTCGTCAATGCTACCCGGTGCTGTGGATGCTCGTCTTTGTACCATATTGCTTTCCCACCATATCTTTTTTCAACCGCCGAGGGACTGATAGCACTCCCCATCATAAAAGTCCCCGGCGGTATGTAAACAAATTCCATGCCAAGGCTGTTTGTAATCTTCTTGCTATGCCTTGTAACCGGCTGCTTTGATGCTACGGCTATACCTCTCTGTGTATTAAAATAGAAATCACCCGTTAATGATGACGCTTCCCAAGGCACCTGCTTTTCCCCAGACGAGCTCAGCACATCTATCCGTACCTGTCTAAACAGTTTCCCAATTTCAAGCCCTGGTGTCGACATATGCTTCAGGAGTGCCGATGTATATAATCCGTTTCTTCCTGGACCATCTGATGCAACAGATCCAGGTGCGGTGGCATAAGACAGTATAGAACCTGTAGGTGCATCCATTTTAGCCAGACCCCTGTTGCCTGTACGGAAACTTCGACCAAAAGGATTGTCACGACAGGCATCGAGGATTATGACGTTCAGGCTATTTCCAGCATCCTCCATCTGTGCAAGCACGCGCCCGGCATCAACCGCCTCGTATTCAACGTCAGGCTCCGTTTCAATTTCAGCCCCGATTGGTATCAAGTAATTGCTTCCTTTCACCTGAATCCCATGCCCGGCAAAATAAAATAGACCCACTCCACCCTTCCGTAGCTGTTTTCCGAATCTACGTATGGCTTGTTTCATGTTGCGTTGATTAGCATCTGTTCCAATGGTCAGCCTTCAAAAGTTCAAATTAAACGATTAAATCTTCTTGCTTGAGAAAAAAGAAATGGCATCCCTTCCGTAGATATTCTACGATATATTTTAATTATAGCAGGTGCTTCATAAATGGGTAAAACAAATTGTGTTCGACAATATTAAGCTTCAGGTAGAACCCGCAGGG
>JAZFSJ010000593.1:0-3088 GCA_036446115.1 Thermodesulfobacteriota bacterium
CTCATCAATGCAGTGGGAAGCCTTTTATATGGTCCCATATTAGCTGCTTTTTTGCTCGGTATTATGACAAAGTGGGCTAAGTCTCAGGCGGTTAAAATTGGAGTGGTAATGGGAATTACAACTAATGTTTTCTTATGGCTCTTTACTCCCGTATCCTGGCTCTGGTGGAATTTTTTTGGGTTCATGATCGCAATCCTTGCCACCGCACTCGTGACAACAGTAACGCACAGCACAATAAGTTTTAGAGATCTCTTTGTAATGCATGTCGACAGGGAAACGACTAGCGTAAACTGGCCACTACTTTATAAGATCGTCCTAATATACTTTTTCCTCATCATCCTCTTTTGCTACCTAAGTGAAAATATGTTTAAACTATTTTAATAATCCCCCTTCCCTTCTTAGCCTTTACTCCCTTCATGGAAGGGGCTGGTCATGGGGAAGGTGTTCATCGATTACAGGTGGGATGGTGGCTGTTTTCTCTCTTCTTCCCAGTAAATCAATCTCTTTCCACTTTCCCTTACGAAACCTCCAGCAAAAAACAGAACCGATTAAAATGATATAAAGGGTAGCCCATCCCCAAGCCATCAATACGCCTTTCTCAAAAACCTCTATAATTAAATAAACCGGGGGCACAAAAAAGACCCAGGCCACGATTATGGCCGCCCACATAGCAAACCTGGTATCCCCCGCCCCTTTCAGTGCACCGGAGAAGATGATATTCATCGCATCAAAGACGCTATATAGGGCAACCAGGATTAAAATCCGGCGTCCATAGGCAATAATAATAGCAAAGTCTTCTACCCGATCTTCACTGCTTTTGAATATGGAAAGGAGTTGTTCGGGAAAGAGAACGAAGAGCAACGCCATTCCACCCATATAAAGAAGAGCAACTTTTAAAGATGAGTAGGTACTTTTTTCCGCAGAACTGATATCTTCCTTTCCTATGTATTGACCAACCAGTGTGGTGGTAGCGATGGAGATGCCGATCATGGGAAGAAAGGCCAGCATGTTGATACTTAAGGCCATGTTGCTCACTGCCAGCTCAACTTCACCAATCCTCCCTACCAGCATGATAAAGAAAGTAAAGGCACCGATATCGAGGGTGAACTGAATACCGGAAGGGCTGCCAAACTTAAGGAGTTTCATAAAAAGCCCCCTGTCAAAACGCATAGTTGCCCTGCTTTGATACTGCTTGTGGTATTTCTTCCCTAAAAAGAGAAAAAATAATATGGCAACCGGTATCACCGAAGAAATTACGGTAGCAATCGCCGCCCCCTCAATTCCCATCTCCGGCAATCCCAAGCGACCAAAGATTAGCCCATAGTCCAGGACAACATTGACTCCATTACCTATGATACTGGCAACCATGGTAGTCTTGGTATCTCCCCGACCGGTGAAAAAAGATGCCACCGCGCTGTGCAGGGGAACGAAAAGCCCACCCCACATCAAAATCGTATAGTAGCTGACCTCCAGTGTCCGTATCTCAGGGCTGTGTCCCGCTAACGCAAAAATAGTTGGCCCAAGAGGAATAAAGAGAAGGATAGGAATATAGGAAATAAGACTGAAAATAATACCCTGCCAGGTAGCCAGGGAACACTTCTTATATTCCCCTGCCCCATAGTGTTGCGCCACGATGGCATTGGTATACCCACTGATACCCATAAAGAGACAAATAATGGTGAAAGAGGTGATCCCTGCGGGAACGGAAGCGGCGATCGCCTCTTTTGCATATCGCGCAAGAAAGACCCGATCAACAAAGTGCATGATGGTCATCGAGGCCGTGCTCATAATGAGCGGATAGGAGATATTCAGTACTTCCCGATAACTACCCGGTGCATATGAAGGTTTGTTGTTTTCCATAGAGATACTGCTACCTTAAAGTGATGGAAGAAAAATTTCTGGAGAAGAAAGGGAAAGCAATGCTAAGATCTTAACTTATCTCGCAGTACAGCTAAAAGTTTTCTTTCCTTAGCCCTCATCTCCCTCTCTTTCCTAACTGAACCCTCGTGATCGTAGCCTAGCAGATGAAGGATACCGTGGATAAGCAGAAAAGTGATTTCGTCCTGTAAGATGATATCGTTTTCCTTGGCTTGACGCTTTGCGGTTTCTACAGAAATGACGACATCGCCTAAAAGGTGGGTAGTGATATGTCTGAACTCTCCCTCTATCTGGGAGAAAGAGATAACATCGGTTGGCCTGTTGCGACGCAGATATTTCTTATTAATTTTTTTGATTTGGTGATCGTCCACCAGAAGGATACTTACTTCCCACTTTTGATATCCCAAGTCTTTTAAGATCTCTTTCACTACCTCCTTTATCCGCTTTTGGCTTATCCTTATCCGCTTCTGCTGATTTTTTATCCTTACCATTTATTTTTTTCATTCCTCCATTTTCTTCCGACTCCTTAGACGGATATTCTATGCGCTGATGGAAAACACCGCTGGCCAGGATTCGATTAAAACTATTCGCAATGGAGTGCAAGTTCTTCAAGGACAACTCACATTCATCTAGCTGTCCATCGGTAAAAATGCCGTTAATAATCCTTTGCACCATTCCCTGGATACGGGATGGTGTGGGATCGGTTAATGTTTTAGATGCTGCCTCTACTGCATCTGCAAGCATCACCAACGCCGCCTCTTTGGTCTGCGGTCTGGGACCGGGATAGCGATAGTCTTTCTCACCAGTTGATTGAGCACTGGGGTTTTGCTGGCTTTTGGCCTTCTGATAAAAGAAACTGATTAAGCTATTACCATGATGTTGTTTAATAATATCCCTTATTGAGATCCCGAGTCTATTTTCCTTCGCCAGTTCCACACCATCTTTGACATGGGCAGTGAGGATAAGGCTACTCATACTGGGAGACAGCTTTTCATGTTTATTCTCCCCCTTGGATTGATTTTCAACGAAATAGGCAGCCTTCTTGATTTTACCTATATCGTGATAATAGGCACTCACCCTGGCCAGGAGAGAATTAGCTCCGATAGCCTCAGCCGCAGACTCAACCAGGTTACCTACCATGATACTATGTTGATAAGTACCAGGCGCCTTAATGCTCAGTTCCTTTAAAATCGGCTGTTTTAGATCAGTC
>JAZFSJ010000594.1:0-5109 GCA_036446115.1 Thermodesulfobacteriota bacterium
TCTCTATCACCAAATTTTCTATTGTCACCTCTACTACCAAATCTTCGTTTTCCAGAATCTGTTCCTCGAAATTTTCTACCACCCTTTGCTCCACTAAACCTATTATCTCGATTTGAATTTTTCATAATTTGCTTATATTGGTTGTTATAAAATTGGGCGAAGGTATATTCTATTATCTACTGAGTGTGTTTGTTATTTTAGCAATGCAACCATAGTAACATGTTTTAGTAAAAAAGGCAAAAAAGCCAACCGTAGTTTATGTTGAGAAAGGTTGAATGCAGGGTTTTTGAATATTTCATTTGGTATGTTTAACTTTTTATGTGTGCAGTGTTTGATTAAGATATTTGCAAAAATTTGAAAATCTCAAAAACAAGGAGTAATAAAACAGTGTAAACCACTAATATTAAATAGAATATTAAGGTTTGTTACGTATAACTGCTATTAAGGACACCTCCCAGAAGGCCTAAAATTATCAACAATACTGTTTTTGTATGTCACACTGCAATTTGTCTGAAGGTGACTTCTACTTATGTCACCCATTAAAAGGTCAATGTCAAGAAGAAACACCTCTCCTGTTAAAAAAAACTTACCTTTTTGCATTGTACCACCATGATGATGCCACCTGGCTTTGTTTCCGCACCCGTTTTTTCTTTTTTATACCAATGACCTGCCGAGAAGTTATTATTGACACACAAGTTTAATGATCCTATACTTACCTTGCTAAAAAGCGAGTTTTTATCAGTTATCAGTTCAATAAAGGAGGCGTAAAATGTTGGGAAAAAAGTTTATAGTAAAAGGATTGGCTGTTTTTACAGGATTATTTTTATTATTACTTTCACCATCCATAGTACAGACACAAGATGCCCCTGTACCGAAGACGGGACAGACACTGTGCTATGATACCGCAGGGGCTATAATTGATTGTGAAGGTACAGGCCAGGATGGGGAGTACCAAGCGGGGGTTGCATCGCCAGACCCGAGATTTACGGATAACGGGGATGGTACGGTAACAGACAATTTGACTCATTTAATATTGACAAAGGATGCCAATATGCCGGGTGAGCCAAAGGCATGGCAAGATGCACTCGCTTATTGTGAGGATTTAAGTTTAGGAGAATGTGGTGATAACTGGCGGCTGCCAAATAAAAATGAACTTCATAGACTGTTGTCTTATGACACTGTCCAACCTGCTTTGCCCGGCGGCCATCCCTTTACAAATGTGCAGTCCGACTACTATTGGTCCAGTACCTCCATCAAAGACAGTGCTGACTTTGCCTGGGCCTTGGACCTGGGCTTTGGCCACGTGAGATTCCACACTCCCAAGACAGACCTCTTCTATGTGTGGTGCGTATGCGGGGGACAATAGATGCTCAGTTTATCCATAAGACGTATGGCATAGATAGGTGAATAGAAATAATGCAATTGAAGGGAGGAACAAAAATGTTAAGAAAAAATTTTATAGTAAAAGCATTACCTGTTTTTGCAGGAGTATTCTTATTATCGCTTTCAACATGCGTCGTACAGGAGGAACAAGATTCCACTGTACCGAAGACGGGACAGACACTGTGCTATGATACCGCAGGGGCTGTTATTGATTGTGAAGGTACAGGCCAGGACGGTGAGTACCAAGCGGGGGTTGCATCGCCCGACCCGAGATTTACGGATAACGGGGATGATACGGTCACAGATAATTTAACCGGTTTAATATGGACAAAGGATTCCAATAGAGCAGGTGAGTCAATGATATGGCAAGAAGCGCTCGATTATTGTGAGGATTTAAGTTTAGGAGCATGTGGTGATAACTGGCGGCTACCAAATATAAGGGAAGCGCGCAGCCTGTCGAATTACGGCTCTATCCAACCCTCTCTTCCCAGCGGCCATCCTTTTACAAATGTGGTGATGCCGATGTATTACTGGACCAGCACGACGGTCACGGAAGATCCAACCTTCTGCTGGACTATGAATGTGGGCTGGGGCCTCGAGGATTACTTCCTCTCCAAGATTAACGACGTCTACACCACCTTAGCACCTACTGCGTGGTGTGTATGTGGAGGGCAATGAGATGCCTGCTTGATGCTCTGGAATGGCTCGCTGCTATGTGTAGTCACGTGCCAAATCGGGGAGAACAAATGATCAGGTGCTATGGCTATTACAGCAATGTATCCAGGGGAAAACGAAAAAAGGAAGAGCAGGAGGGCACCATTCCATGCATCATTGAGGAAGATGATATCTCACCTGAAAAGCGTAAAAACTGGGCTAGGTTAATTCGAAAAATATAAATACCACAATTCCACATCTTGTATCTCCCATCTGCCCACTGAAAATCAACACTGCTACCGTCAAGGTTACCTCTCAGAAAGCCGGTATTATCAACACTACGTTATTTAAGGTGCGTTATAATCCAATGAAATCGTTTAGTTGTCTATTACAAGTAGTGTACATTATTTTGCTCATTATACCCATCGCAATAGCTAGTGTAAAATGCCACTTGGAATGTTTTAATAACCTTGTAATTACTTGACTTATCAGAATGCTGTGCTATATAATTCAACCTCAGTTATCATGATTGACTATTCAGTCTTAAACTATAGATGGCGCTTTGTATGTCTACTGAGTATGTGTGAAGCGGAATTTACTCAATCCCACTTATAGAATTATCCTATAAGTGGGATTTCTATTTGTGAAGATATAAAGACTGCATCAGTTGAAATTGCTTCTTTTTTAGGAGACTAATATGAAAGATAGAGATAAGACAAAGGAGCAACTAATAAGTGAATTGGTAGAGACACGAGAAACAAAGGATTTTCTGGATAATATTATAGATAGCTTATTGGATTCAATTATAATCACGGATGCTAAAGGGTGTATTACAAGAACGAACCGATCTTTTTTACATATGCTTGATTGTAAAGAAGAAGCGATATCAGGCAAGTATATAGGTGAGTTATCACCACAAAAAGAGGGAATTTATGAGTCTGCTACTGGAGAATCTGTGGAGATAAACAAGGAGTTCCTTGATTATAGGAAAACATGTATGTCCAGATTGGTTGAAGAAGGGAAAATATTCAATATGAAAGATTATTATATTTCTAAGGACAATAAGGTAGTTCCTATAGAAAGTAGTATAGTCTACTTAAATAACAAGAGCGGAGATCGAATTGGGACAGTTGGTATAATCAGAGATATCACAGAGATGAAAAAGGCAGAAAAGGAAAATAGAGAAACCAGGGCCTTTCTGGAAATTGTCTTCAATACTTCAACAGATGGAATTATGGTAGCTGACCGCATAGGATGTATCGTGAGAGTCAACAGAGCAATAGAACAAATGTTAGGCTTTCGAGAAGATGAACTAATAGGAAAATATACCATAGAACTCGGTCCAGAGGATGAAATGCACAAAATAATACGTGAGCATATGATAGGAGATTTGCTTGAAGAAGGACATGTTGAAAATTGGGAAACCGTGTGGTACAGGAAGGATGGTAGTCTATGCCCCGTTGAAATCAATATTACTTTTTTAAAAGATCCTGAAGGAAATGTATCTGGAGCCGTGGCAGTGATAAGGGATGCCAGCGGGAGAAATAAGATGGAACATAAGGACTAAAAAACTTATTTTGCTTAAAAGTAATATATAAGTGCAAATATTGATTCAGTAAGAATTATATGCTTGGTGAAGAATGCTTGAAGGTTATAAGAAAAGAATAGAACTTACCCCATCAAAAAGGAATCTTTTAACAACCATCAATCCCAGTTAGGCGGATCACAAACGATACAATGGTAGGAAGAGAAGATAGGGAAAAGGCGGTTCGATTCTGGATCTTCGTATATTGCATGGCGTTGCTGGCGGTTTTTTGGGGATGCACTGCACCCAAGTGCCGTGAGGTCAAGCCACTCGAGGAGCTCGAACGCGACAACATCGAGAATATAGACGACCTTCTCGACAACGTGGACGCGAGCGAAGATCAAAGACGCCGTATCTTTGCGCTGGTCCGAAAACTGACCCCCAGGCTCGGTACTCTGCGCAAGCGCCTCGATTCCAAGACCCACGCGCTACTCGATGAGCTCAGAAAACCAGTGCCGCGCAGCGAACGCATTTTGGGTCTGGTGGTGGAGGTCTTTGACGTCCTGGCCGCATTCACTCACAACACCATCCCGATCCTCCTCGAAGGATACAAGATATTTACCCCTGAGCAACTAGCCAAGTGGATCGAAGAGAATCTCGAAAAGAAGGAACCGTTTGAAGGTTCGTGGCTGCTCGATCGGTGCATCGATATCTTTTTGCTCAGGATTCACGCCAGTAGCGCTCAGCGTAACCTCACCATCGAGCTCAAAGATGAGATCGTCCGTCAGAGTGTGCCGCTGCAAAAGGAGCTCGCGCAGATCAGGCGGACCAATGTGAAGGAGTTTCTCAAAGCGAACCCGAACCCAGAGGTGGTCCATGCCTCGGTGGACCGAGCCAAGGAGAGTCTCGTATCGTTTATCTCGAACGTGGTCGACTACTATTTGTCCTGGAACGCCAATCTGGAACCGGACCAGCAACAGGTGGTTCATAAGTACCTTCGACGTCTCGAACCGTGCGAAGCTTCCAAGCCCGAGACTCAAAATTTGTAGGAAGCGCTCGTCGGACAATCACCTGGCTGCTTTTTAAAGGCGGTGTTCATCTTCTAGTTGACACACAAGAGCAAATTTTCTATGCTTACCCCATCAAAAGGCGAGTTATTATCAATCTTTCTTCTCCTTAATGCAATTGCTTTCAGGCCAGATGCATTTTTGTTACTCCAATGAAAACCAAGAATCTATGATAGAAGTCCAATTATCCATATAATACCTTGACTTTATCATTAGATAGTAATAGAGCTATTCTAAGAATAGGGGATTATTATTTTTCATCTGGAGATAAATATGAAAGAAAAAGGAAATTTAGAAGATAAGATTAAAGGTCAAGCTAAAGAGAATAGACTGTTGAACGTTACGGAAGTTGCTGCGCTACTTCGCATCAGTCGCTTTTCTGTTTACAATCTGGTTAAAAGGAAGGAACTTTCTGCGATTAAGGTTTTAAATAAATTGAGGTTTGACATAACTAGTGTAGAGCAGTATCTGGAGAAACAG
>JAZFSJ010000595.1:0-2900 GCA_036446115.1 Thermodesulfobacteriota bacterium
ATGGCTCTGCTTGACAAATTACTCAGAAAATCACCTTTTGGCCCTATCATCGAACATGCGAAAAAGGTCTATGAATGTGTTGAACTCATCAACCCTGTGATCAAGGCATGGCTGAGAGAAGATTGGGACGAGGTTGAGAGATTACGCAATGAAATTTCCCGCAAAGAAAATGAGGCTGATGAATTAAAGATAACTATTCGGAACAGCCTACCCAAATCGCTCTTTTACCCCGTTCCCCGGGGAGATCTTTTAAGAGTTCTTAATAATCAGGATAATATAGCAGATGCGGCTGAAGACCTGTGTGTGGTTCTGACCCTCAGAAAGACAAAAATACCTGAATCTTTAACTGCTGATTTTCAGAAATTTGCCGATCAGGTCATTGATATCTGCAGAAAGCTTCTTCGTGCTAATGAAGAGTTGAATACTCTGATGGATGTGTCCTTTACCGGTCCCGCTACAGCAAAGGTATTAAAAATTGTTGATGAGATTGGAAAGATGGAGTGGAAATCAGACAACAAATCAATCGATCTGGTTAAAAAACTTTTGGCTATGGAAAATCAATTAGATCCTTTGACAATAATCTTCATAATGAAGATTATTGAAGTGATTAGTGGCTTGGCTAACTATGCAGAAAACTGTGGAGATAATCTAAGGCACCTTATACTCTCCCGCACATAAATTTCATTGGAATTTTCCCAAACATATAAGATTTTATCCTTTCTTGGAAGGAAATAAAATTACTCTCTTATACCTGGCAATCATAATTGGTTTCTATTCTGCCTGGAGCATAGGGGCAAATGATGTAGCTAACTCCATGGCTACCGTCGTTGGCTCCAGGGCGCTTACCCTAAGACGCGCTATCATTATTGCCGGTATCTTTGAATTTTTAGGGGCATTCCTTGTAGGAAGTCATGTAACCGACACGGTGAGAAAAGGTATCATAGATCCCCTTTTCTTTGCCAGTCAGCCAGAACTTTTAGCCTATGGAATGTTTTCATCTCTGCTTGCGGCAGCTCTTTTTCAACACACAGCAACCTTCTTTGGCCTTCCTGTTTCAACCACCCATGCCATTATAGGTTCGCTTTTTGGATTTGGCTTAATAGGTGCAGGCGTTGGTTCAGTGAACTGGGGAAAGATCGGTATAATTTCATCCGGCTGGATCATTTCACCACTGCTTGGCGCTCTGGTTGCATTCATCCTGTTTAATATTATTAGAAAGCTTATCTTTGCCAAAGAACAACCTTATAATGCTGCAGTTAAGGTTGCCCCTTTTCTTGTTCTTGTGCAGTTTACTACTATTTCGCTTTCCATAATTTACAAAGGGCTAAAAAATCTTCATCTTGACTTTCCCTTTTCTCAAGCTTTATCTATTTCTCTTTTAGTTGGCGGATTGGGGGCCTATATCGCATGGATGGTTGTTAAGAGCGATAGGGCGCTTCCAGACCAAAAGGAGCAATTCAAAAAGGTGCAAAAGATTTTTGCCCACTTGCAGATTTATACCGCCAGTTATATTGCATTCGCTCATGGAGCTAATGACGTCGCTAATGCAATAGGCCCTGTCGCAGCTATTTTCAGTATCTTTCAAACAAATACCATTATCATGAAGGTAACTGTCCCCATCTGGATTTTGATATTGGGTGGTATCGGTATTGTGATAGGACTATCTACTTATGGATATAAGGTTATAGAAACCATTGGGAAAAAGATAACGGAGATTACCCCCACGCGTGGTTTTGCTGCAGAATTCTCAACAGCAACAACGGTGCTAATATTCTCAAAGTTAGGCATTCCCATTTCAACCACCCACACCATGGTGGGATCTGTTATCGGTGTTGGTTTTGCCAGAGGGATTGCTACCCTTAACCTGCGTGTTATCCGCAATATTATCACCTCATGGTTTATCACTATTCCTACCGCAGCTATCTTAACAGTGATTATCTACAAAATTATTTTAGCAATTATCTCTTTATAGGAACCACGAAACACCCAAAGATATTCAAACCATTTTCTAGAATCAGACAATGTTCTTATCTGTACCATGAGTAAAGTTGGATTTACTACAACTATCCCGCTTGAGATTTTAATCGCAGCCAAAAGAACTCCTGTTGATCTCAACAACATCTTCATTACCCATCCTGATAAGAAAGAACTGCTTATAAAGGCAGAGAGTGACGGGTTTCCCAGGAATGTCTGCTGCTGGATTAAGGGGATTTACAGTGTTGCCCTTAACACGGATATTTCAGAGATTATTGCGGTTACACAGGGCGATTGCAGCAATGCCCAGGCATTGATGGAAACCTTGCAATTTCGTGGCATTAAGGTAGTTCCATTTTTCTATCCCTATGACAGAGATCAAAATCTTCTTTTATTTAGCCTAAAGAAGTTGATGGATCACTATGTAGTAGATGAAGAACAGTGCTTGCAGGCAAAAGGAGAGATGGACCGTATTAGAAAAAAGGTTCACCATATTGATGAATTAACCTGGAAGGAGGGTATTGTTTCGAGTGAAGAAAATCACTACTATCAGGTTTGCACCAGTGACATGAACCAGGACCCGTTAGCATTTGAAAGGGAAATAGACGGCTTTCTCTCCGCTTTAAAAAATAGAAAGAAATTTAAAGAAGTGCTCAGGTTAGGGTACCTGGGTGTTCCACCCATATTCAATGACATCTATTCGTTTATCGAAAGCCTGAATGCGAGAATTGTGTTTAATGAAATGCAACGTCAATTCAGCATGCCCTACCTTACTACCTCATTATTAGATCAATACCTGAGCTATACCTATCCCTATGATATTTTTACCCGTATCGAAGATATTAAGAAGGAGGTTAAAAGGAGGAAGATAGACGGGCTGATTCACTATGTACAATCTTTTTGTTTTAGGCAGATCGAGGACACCA
>JAZFSJ010000596.1:0-2335 GCA_036446115.1 Thermodesulfobacteriota bacterium
AATTTTGTCACGACCGATATCTGGAGGATTCGCTTAAAGGATCTTTCTCGAGGCAGATCGTTTGCTATCAAACAGTTGAGAATAGTGCTTTTAGCACTACGCAGATTTAACGAAGACAAATGCCAGCTGAGAGCCTCGGCCTTAACCTTTTATTCCTTGCTCTCTATTGTTCCCGTGGTTGCTATGGCATTTGGAGTCGCAAAAGGTTTCGGTTTTCAAGAGGTTCTTGAAAAGCAGCTGCTCGAAAAATTTTCCGGTCATGAAGAAGTGATAGTGCAGGTTATTAACTTTGCACAGTCACTCCTTGAGAACACGGAAGGAGGTGTAGTAGCTGGCATTGGTGTGGTGATCCTCTTATGGTCAGTAATAAAGCTGTTAGGTACTATCGAACACTCATTCAATGACATCTGGGGTGTGAAGAGACCGCGCACCTTGGGGCGTAAGTTCACTGACTATCTCTCCGTGATGTTTATCTGTCCCATCTTATTAATTATGTCAAGTAGTATCACCGTGTTTATCACTACCCAGGTGCAGTTTATCACCGAGCGATTTGTCTTTTTAGGTGCTTTTAGCTCACTTATTTTTTTACTCCTGAAACTCTTGCCTTACTGTATGATGTGGATTCTCTTCACCTTTGTGTATGTTTTTATGCCTAACATCAAGGTCAAACTCACCTCGTGTCTCTTAGCGGGAATAGTGGGAGGAACGATTTACGCGGTGGTACAGTGGGCATACATCGTTTTTCAGGTGGGAGTTGCCAGATATAACGCCATTTACGGGGGGTTTGCAGCTCTTCCTTTGTTTTTAGTATGGCTTCAACTGAGCTGGTTAGTAGTACTTTTGGGTGCTGAAATTTCTTTTGCCCACCAGAATGTGGATACCTGTGAGTATGAACCGGATTGTCTTGGGGCAAGTTTTTCTATTAAGAGATTAATGTCGCTGCGGATAGCCCATTTACTGGTACACAATTTTTCCGAAGGGAGCACTCCCCTCACTGCTACCTCAATAGCTCAGAGGTTGGAGATTCCTATGCGTTTGGTGAGACAAATACTCTTTGAATTGGTTGAAAGTGGTATTGCGTCGGAGCTTAAAACCCAGGTGTATAAGGAGACGGCATATCAACCCGCTCGTGATGGTGAGACCTTATCTATAAAGTATGTGATTGATGCGCTTGAACAGAGAGGGGTAAAAAATATACCAGTAGCACAAACCCAGGAGCTCGAGGTACTGTCAGAAAGTTTACACACCTTTGATAACATCATTGCAAAATCACCCGCCAATAAACTTTTAAAGGATATATAAGCATTAGATCTCTATTTCCATCTTTTCCCTGGCGAGGACTGCATTGGGAAATTGAGCCTGGACCTGTTTTTCAACGTTACGCAGGAAGGCGTCATCGTGGTCAGGGTCGTGATGCGTGATCGCAAGTTTTTTCACTGACGCGCGTTTTGCAACCTCAACTGCCTGTTCCCAACTACTGTGCCCCCAGCCTTTGTGCTTAGGAAGCTCATCAGGTGTGTATTGAGCTTCGTGGATGAGAAGGTCTGCATCTTTAGCAAGCTTGACAATGTTGGGATCAACTTCATCTCCATGTTCAATATCTGTGCAGAAGACAAGAACCTTGCCATCTCTCTTCCCTTCAATGCGAAAACTGTAGGCATCCCCGGGGTGATTGTGCTTCAGGGCCCTAGCAGTGACGTTCTCAAAAACGAGACTATCCTCATCGGTTTGATGAAAATCAATGGCCGCCCCCATACCGTCCAAAGGTACCGGGAAGTAATCACGCTGCATCTGCATCTGGAAGATACTTTTCAAGTCTTTCCCGTACCGTTCCCGCCCAATGGCACTGATAATAAAGTGCCGCTTTGCGTCATAAGCCGGTAGAAAGAAGGGGAGACCCTGAATGTGATCCCAGTGAAAATGGGAGAAAGCAATAAAGACGGGCCTATCGATTCCCAAGTGCTGGTCAGTAACGAGTTCCTTCCCGAGATTGCGGATTCCAGTTCCAGCGTCGAGAATGCCGATATTCTCGGAAACTTCCACAAGTACACACGTCGTATTCCCGCCGAACTCCTGGTATTGAGGTGCACAGATCGGAATTGAGCCTCGCGTACCATAGAATTTAATCTTCATCACGGTTTCTCCATTGCATAAAAATCTACATCCCTCATTACCTGCCTCATCAAGGAATTTAAGGTCTTTGTAACTACCTGATCCTGCGTTTCTTCCCTTGCTTTGGCACCACCAAAGATACGATAATAGATAGCTCCCTTTATCCGGTTTTCATAGTATCTCTCTCCTCCATCATAACGGACTGCTTTAAGTACCATGGTAA
>JAZFSJ010000597.1:0-2344 GCA_036446115.1 Thermodesulfobacteriota bacterium
GCTCATGGGTATCTTCTATGTTCCATTGGGTGTGATTTCAGTAACGGTGGCCCTCACTCGTTATCGTAAAGGGGCCTCCTGGTTTAACCCCTTTTACTTTGCCACTTTCTTTTTTAGCGGTGTTTCACTTTTCATTTCTCTTTATGCCTTCAGCCCGCATAAGGTAGTAAATATCTATAATCTTATCATCTGGACAGCAATCTACCTGATAGCAGCGCAGCTCACCAGAAAGAAAACTATAGAAGAAGAGGCGCCAGCTCATGCTTAAATCGTCTTTAAAATGGGTGGGCATCATACTTACTCTTTTTAGTGCTGTCTATTGTTTTTACAGCCAGCCCATAGACGTTACCATAGGTGTTTTCCTCTCTCTGGGTCTTATCTACCTTTTAATAGTATTTTTATCCAGAGAGGGGTTTTATCTCTATTTTTCCATTGGGCTTTTAGCTCTTTCCTATCTCCTGTTTTTGGAACGTGTCGCACACTATAATTTCTATGCCCTGTTGGGACTTCCTCTATTTGCGCTCATCTATTTTCTCGCCCTCTTTATGGAATCAAAACGAAAGGATTTCTCCATTCCTCTGGATGTTGTAGGGCATAGCCTGGCAGTGTTGTGGATTGGGTTTATCGCGATTAACCAGGGGGGAATCACCAATCTTCCCCTCCTCCTTCTCTCTTTTTCACTCTACCTCGCTATCGATCTTTTCTGGTATCGTTGGAAAGGAAATCCCTGGCACCTGATGCCGCTTATGCTTACCTTTTCCCTGTTCTGTGCATTGCTTCCCTATCGCCCTTTTATTCTAGGTGTTATCTATTACTCCATTGCTGCCATTATCTATGGACAACTTGTCTATTTTGTTTCTCGATCTCAGTGGCAGGATGCCACTAAACCCATCTACAGTGCGGGAGTGGTGGTGGCCTTAGGGGGGATGGCCTTGGCCTTCTGGGGAGAACTGGGATGGGCAGGGAACGCTGTTTTAGTTTTAAGCTCTGCACTCTTTATTATGACCATGAGGGCTTTCAAAAAGTGGGAATTTATCTACCTGATGGTTCTCTCCTTAGGGATACTTGCTCATAACTTTCTCAAGGTCGCCAGTGACACCCATTTTAGCCAACTGGCAGACTACATCAGACCCATAATTGTTCTCATAGGTCTCATCTTCCTCTATCCCTTCCTGAAAGGCATATTCAAACTTAAGTGGTCTCTAAGCTCCTTTCTCATCGCTACTCGTGCCAGAACCTTTTTTATCTTTTTGCCCATTTTACTTTTTCTCATATACTTTATCTTTGATTATACCATGGTGGTGACTGAAAACCCCTATTTCTGCGGTAGCTGTCATACCATGGAGACCCCCTTTAAGACCTGGCAGAGCGACGTCCACTATAAAGAGGACGCGGGGTGTTTCGATTGCCACTATACGCCCGGGGTGACCAATTTTTTCAAAGGAAGGATTTATGGGCTCCTGATGGTGGCGAAATATTTTACCGGCTATTATCCACCCAAATCCAGCGCAAATGTCAGTGACGCCTCCTGCCTGAGGGAAGGGTGCCACACTAAAACCAAAGATGATCTTTATCAACCCATTCTCTGCAAGCAGTTTGAAAATGCGACTATAAAATTTAACCATGAGGTGATGCTCACCCAACAAAACTTTGGGATTGAGCTTAAATGTAACAACTGCCATGAACACGTGAGCGAGGAGAGCGGAGAGCACTTTGAAGTATCTGCAGAGGTCTGTTACTACTGCCACTTGATGAACCCGAAGGATGCATCTATCGGGACGGCTATCGGGACCTGCTTTACCTGCCATGAGACAGCCGGTGAGAGGATTGAAGAACAGTCATTTGTGTTGGTGGGAAGCGGAGAGGTCTCACCGGAGAGCTGTCTTGATTGCCACTATGAGGTTAAGCGCTTTGATGACACCCAGTATCAGCATGATATCCACATCAACTGGAATACCGATTTTACCAAAACCAAGATTGAATGTGGCAGTTGTCATGGTGAGATAAGGCATGGGAGGTTTGGGGACTAGAAAAGAAAATTAACCGCAGAGAACGCAGAGATGAATTAAGATAAAGAATTAATTTGAAGAGTTGATCAAAAGATGAGTGTAAGAACCTATCAGGTAGAAGTGGCTGATTTAGAGTGGTATCAAAAATCGATCAGGTGCTTTTATGCCTGTCCCACCCATGTTAATGCGGGCAAATATGCGTTTTTAATCTCAGAGGGAAGATTTGCAGAGGCCTATAGGGTTATCAAGGAACGAAATCCCTTTCCCTCGGTGTGTGGCAGGGTATGCCACCACCCCTGTGAGTTTGTATGTAAACGCCAGGAAGAGGATGAGTC